>NZ_JBEXHP010000015.1:0-61475 GCF_040607895.1 Micromonospora sp. NPDC005220 | reverse complement strand
CCCCGGGCCGCCCACCGCTCTTCACCACCGCGCCGGAGGCGGAGGCGGCGACACCGGCGGCCGGTCGTCGCAGGTGATGGTGTTGGGCAGCAGCCACGGCGCGAGCCAGCCGCCGTCGTTACCGCCGCTGTCAGTCAGTGTGAACTCCGACCCGGCCGGGGTGAAGTGGAACGATCCGCAGTTGTTGACGCCGACCGCGCCCACGTTGCGGGCGTCCACGTTGGCGAACGAGGCGGACCCGGCCGTGCGGGCGCTGACCACCGAGGTGCCGGTGCCGTCGACCCGGACGTCCCGGAACCGCACGTCGGAGATCGAGTAAAGATCCTTCACCGGCCAGTCGCTGACCAGCATGATCGCGTTGTAGGTGTTGTCCAGGTACGCGTCACCGGTCACCTCGATGCGCGCCTCGATGCTGCGATCCAGGGCGAAGATCCAGATCGCGCCCAGGCCGATGTTCCAGTTCAGCTCGTACGTGCCGGCGCGGGCGGTGGTGTTGTTGGTGAACCGCAGGTGCCCGGTGAACGGCTCCGCCCCGAAGCGGGAACCGGCGTGCAGACCGCTGCCCTCGCGTACCGGGTCGGCGACCAGGTTGTGCGAGACGGTGGTGTCGGTGCCGCCGTAGATGGCGATGCCGTTGGCCAGGGTCGGTGACTGCACGGTGTTGTGGTCGAACGTGTTCCGCGCGTTGGCCGTCTTCTCCGACCACATCGCCAGGCCGTCGTCGCCGGTGTTGCGGACGAAGTTGTGCGCCACCAGGGAGTCGGTGACGCCGGTGTGGAAGTTGAGCGCGTCGGCGATCTGGTCGACGATGATGGTGTTGGTGACCCGGACGTTGCGCATCGGGCCGTCGAACCACAGGCCCGCCTTGGTGTGGCGCAGGTGGAGCCCGTCGATGGTGGAGTCGCTCATCGCCCCGCCGATCGCGTTGACCTGGTCGGTGTCGATGCGCTCCCGCACGTCGCCCTCGATGGCGAAGCCGGAGAGGTGCACGTTCCGGCTGCCGCCGTCGGCGGCGTCCCGACCGTAGAACCCGACTCCGGTGTGCACCGAGCCGTCCGGCGCGGGGGTCGGCAGGGCGACCTCGCGGCCTTTGATGACGGTGTACCAGTTGCCGGCGCCCTCGATGGTCACGTCGTCGACGATGATGTGCCGGTTGACCTGGTAGGTGCCCGGCGGGACGGACACCGTGAGGTGGGCGCGCCGAGCGAAGGCGATGGCCCGGTCCAGCGCGTCGGCGGAGTCCCGCCGGCCGGTCGGGTCGGCGCCGAAGGCGAGCACGTTCGCCGCGAGCAGCCGGACGCGCGGCGGCGCGACCAGTTCGGAGTCGAGCAGGTCGATGACGGTCCAGGCGGCGGCGCTACCGGGCGGCGCGGTGAGCCGAACCTTGTCGCCGGCCCGGTAGGTACGCCCGAGCAGCAGCCGCTGTTCGTCGTAGAAGTGGGTGGGCCGGAACGGCGTGCTGATGCTCGGGTACGGCGTGGTGGCCGACGGCACGCACTGGCACTCGGTGATCCACCAGTCCGGGTGCAGCAGACCGGCCTGCGGGTCGTTGGTGAACGGGTACTGGTTGTAGAGCCACGAGTACTGCGAGGTGAGCGTCATGGTGCGCAGGTGCTTGCCGTTGACCGCGACCTTCAGCGGCGCGGTGATCCCACCACCCTGCGGCGCGTCCGGGATGCTGTACCGCACGGTGATTCCGTTCGCCGCGCTGGGCAGGACGAACTCCACGTACTCGCCGGGGGTGAGCCGGACCGCCCGGCGGCCGGAAGCCTCCGCGGGCAGCGTGTAGGCGGACCGGTCCGGCCCGATGATCTCGCCGTTGGTGCGGGCGTTCTCCGCCTCCTGCTCGAGAAAGTCGACGTCCGCGCCCCGTCCGGCGACCAGCGCCGGATCGAGGGCGGCCCGGGTGACCACCGGCTGCGCGCCAGCGGACGCGGGTGGACTGGCGGCGGCCGAGGTGGGCCCGGCGACCAGCACGGCGAGGCCAGCCGCGAGTGCGACGGCGGTGCCGCTGGGCCGGCCGGGGCGTCCCCGCGCCGGCGTGAGGCTGCGAAACATCGGTGACCCTCCTGGGTGGGTGGTGGTGGAGGTCCGCCCGGCGCTCCCCCGACGCCCGACATTGATCGTCATGATGCAGCACCAGACATCGCACTGCAAGACACCTATCGAACAACGAAAATAAACGACTATCAGGCCGCAAGAAGTGGACGGTCGTCGAGGTGAGCTGTCGCGCGTCGCCCACCCCGACCAGCTCACGCCCGGCGTAGGCTGATCCGCGTGGATCAAGAAGACCGGATCGCCCTGTTCCTCGACTACGAGAACCTCGCGCTGGGCGCGCGCGACCACCGCGGCGGCGCGGCCTTCGACTTCCGGCCCATCGCCGACGCGCTGGCCGAGCGAGGTCGGGTGGTGGTCCGCCGGGCGTACGCCGACTGGTCCTACTTCGACGAGGACCGTCGGATGCTCACCCGGTCCCACGTCGAGCTGATCGAGATCCCGCAGCGGATGGGCGCGTCCCGCAAGAACGCCGCGGACATCAAGATGGCCGTCGACGCGATCGAGTTGGCGTTCGAACGCGACTACATCTCCACCTTCGTGATCTGCAGTGGTGACAGCGACTTCACCCCGCTGGTGCACAAGCTGCGTGAGCTGAACAAGCGGGTCATCGGCGTCGGGGTCGAGGGGTCGACCTCGGGGCTGCTTCCCCCGGCGTGCGACGAGTTCCTCTACTACGACCGGCTGGAGGGCGTGGACATCCCGCCGACCCGCCGCGGTCGCGCTCGCCCCACCACCCGGCAGGCCGGCGCCGAGCAGCGCCCAACGGAGCCGGAGCCCGAAGCGGAGCACCGCCCGCAGGATGCGGAGCCCGACCGGGACGTGGACACGCTCGCCGTGCAGGTCGCCCAGACGGTCGCCGGCCTGCAGGGCAGCGCCAACGGTGAGGTCACCGCCTCCCGACTCAAGCGCACCCTGCTGCGCAAGGACCCGACCTTCAGCGAGTCCGACTACGGCTTCCGCACCTTCGGCGAACTGCTCCGCCACCTCGCCGAGCGCAATGTGATCGAGCTGGCCGAGGGCCCGGCGAAGGGCGACCCCGAGGTCTCGCTGCCCGAGCACGGCGACCGGGAGGTGGCGTTCGGTCTGCTCCGGGGCGTCGTGGCGGACCTGGGCAGCGGCGGCAACCCGGTAGCGCTGTCCGGGCTGAAGAACCAGGTACGCCGGGCCCGCCCGGACTTCAGCGAGAAGAAGCTCGGCTACCGCAGCTTCCTGCAGTTCTGCAAGGCCGCCGCCACCGCCGGCGTCGTGGACCTGCGCTGGAGCCCCGAAGCCGACGACTACCTCCTGACCATCCAAACCTGACCCCGCCCGCCCTTCTCGTGTTGATCAAGAGGTTTGCGTCATCGGGAGCGCGATTCGTGACGCAAACCTCTTGATCACCAACGGGGGTCGGGGGGTGGGAGGGGGCCAGGGGTGGGGTGGGGGTGGGGGGCCTGATTCGCAAGTCAGGAGCGGAAGAACCGCCCGTTATGGTTTCGAACCGCCAACGGTTGGGCCGAAATGCGCCCGGATTGTCGTCCTTGACCCGGTCCGGGCACACCTGCGCCGTACCCTCGGCGCGGGAATTGCTATACGGTCGGCGAATGAAGGTGGAGGAGCACTGGTGGAACGGAGACACGACCCCGCGCGGGCGCCGGGACGTGTACATCCGTACTGACGGGCAGGGTTGGGAGGTCCGCGCCCAGATCGGTGGGGCGTCGGGTCGTGAGCGGGTGCAGCAGTGCCCCAGCCGGGCCTCGGCGGCCATCCTCGCCGATGCCTGGCGCGGCACCCACCCATCCTGGCGCGAGCTGAAGCAGCGCTGATCCGGCACCGGGCCGGGTCGGCAACGCTCCCCGGGCTTTCGCCCGGCGGGCCCGCCGACCGGCCCGGCGCTCGGTACATCGGTCCACCGAAAGCGCTTGCAGGCCACTACACCTCACCGGTCACCGCTTCCGCAGTATGACCGAAGCGACGTCGGCCAGAAGCGTCAACGCCCTATCCAGTCGCGGGCAGTTGTCGCGACCTCGGCACTCAAGGCAGTCGCCCGCCATGGTCTGTCGTGCGCCCGAGTCCAGTGTGTATTCAATACCCGACCTGGGATCTCTGTGATCAGGTGATGAGAAACAGCTCCCGAGGGGCTTATCTAGCTACTTTTCATCCCTTGATCAAGGGAAGGCGGCGGACCTTCGTGTCCCCGCCGTCAGTTCGGGTACACGTACACGCAGGTCCGCCGGTCGTGCCCGATGGAGGTCGCCCATGTCGCAGGGTCCCGACGAGGACAACCCCAGGCTCGACGAGGAGATCCGGGAGGCCGAGCGGCGGCTCGCCAACCTCATCAACTCGTCGGACGATGCGCTGACCGACGACGACGCCCGGGTTCCGGACGACGCCCCCTCCGAGGAGGACGCCGACTAGGGGCCCGCCCGGCGTCATGCCGGACAGGCCCCCAGGATGGTTCAGCGTTTGAGCGTGAAGGTGAAGTCGTCGGGGCCCGGTCAGGCGGTCGGGACCGGCAGTACCACGCCCTCGGCCGCCGACCGGTGCGCCAGCTCGATCAACTCGACGGTGTGGACCGAGTCCCGTGGGTCCACCGGCATCGGAGCGCCGTCGCGCAGCGCCGCCGCCACCTGGGCGTAGAAGCTCTGATACGAGCCGGGCTCGGTCGGCACCGGCCGCAGGTCACCGTCGACGCCGAGCAGGCCGTAGCGGTCCGGCGGAACCTCACCCCAGCCCGGCTGGTCCGGTCGGCCGCCGTCGTGCAGCGCCGCCTCCTGCACGTCCAGCCCGTAGCTGGTGTAGCCGGCCCGGTCGCCCAGCACCCGCAGGCGCGGCCCGAGTTGAGCGGTCACCGCACCCATCCACAGGTGCGAGCGCACCCCGTTGGCGTGGCTCAACGCCACGAAGGCGTCGTCGTCGACGGCCGCGCCCGCGCGGCGACGGTCCACCTCCCCGTAGACCCGGTCGACCCGGCCGAACAGCTGCACCGCCTGGTCGACGAGGTGGGCGCCGAGGTCGAAGAGGGCACCGCCGGCCTCCTCCGGACCGGCGAGCTCCCGCCAGCCCGGCTTGATCGTGGGACGGAACCGCTCGAACCGGGACTCGAAGCGCAGCACCCGCCCCAACTCGCCCTGCTCCACCAGGCGGCGGACGGTCAGGAAGTCGCCGTCCCAGCGCCGGTTCTGGAAGACCGTCAGCGGCACCCCACGCTCGGTCGCCTCGTCGACGAGCGTGCGGCCTTCCGCGGCCGTCGGGGCGAGGGGCTTGTCGACGACGACCGGCAGGCCGGCGGCGAGCGCCGCGCGCGCCATCGGCACGTGGTGCCGGTTCGGCGTCGCCACCACGACCAGGTCCAGGGCGTCCGGGGTACGCCACAGCTCGTCGGCGTCGTCGACCAGGCGGGCGTCCGGGAAGTGCTGTCGCGCCTGCTCGCGCCGCTGCGGATCGCGGGTCACGATGGCGTCGAGCCGCAGCCCGGGGGTCGCGGCGATCAGCGGCGCGTGAAACACCCGGCCCGCCAGCCCGTACCCCAGCAGACCAACCCGCAGCGCCTCCGCCATGCCGTGCCCCCGTCTCCCTGGTCCGCGCCCTGACCTGGCGCGGTACCGCTGAGGTGAATCTACGCCCGGCGCTGACGGGCCCGATCTCGGCCCGTCAGCTCACCGGGTCGGCGCGCAGGTAGGTGAGGACCGCGAGCACCCGGCGGTTGGTGTCGTCGCTGGGCGGCAGGTCGAGCTTCAGCAGGATGTTGCCGACGTGCTTGCCGACCGCCGCCTCGCTGACGTGCAGCCGGCCGGCGATCGAGGCGTTGGAGCGCCCCTCGGCGAGCAGCGCCAACACCTCCCGTTCCCGGGCGGACAGCGCGGCGAGCGGGTCGCGGGGGCGGTGCAGAAGCTGCCGGACCACGTCCGGGTCGATGGCGGTGCCGCCGCCGGCGACCCGGCGCAGCGTGTCGACGAACTCGGTGACCTCGGCGACCCGGTCCTTGAGCAGGTAGCCCACCCGTTGGCCGTCGCCGCTGTCCAGCAGCGCCGCCGCGTACCCGGTCTGCACGTACTGGCTGAGCACCACGACCGGGAGGTGGGGTCGCTCGCCGCGCAGCGCGACGGCCGCGCGCAGCCCGTCGTCGCGGCGGCCCGGCGGCATCCGGATGTCGGTCAACACCAGGTCCGGTTGGTGTTCACGGACCGCCGTCAGCAACTCGGGCGCGGAGCCGACAGCCGCGCAGACCGCGAAGTCGAAGCGGGTCAGCAGCGCGACCAGGCCCTCGCGCAGCAGCACCTCGTCCTCGGCGAGCACCACCCGGGTCACCGACGACATGGCAGCTCCACCCGGACCACTGTAGGGCCGCCGGACGGGCTGGACAGCAGCAGCCGGCCGCCCACCGCGGCCACCCGGTCGGCGAGCCCGGTCAGGCCGGTGCCCCGGGTCGGGTCGGCGCCGCCGTGGCCGTCGTCGGTCACCTCGACGACGAGGTCCGCGCCGGCCCGGGTGAGGCGTACGTCGGCGCGGGTCGCGCGGGCGTGCCGGGCCACGTTGCCCAGCGCCTCGGAGACCACGAAGTAGGCGGTGGTCTCCACGATCTCCGGCAGCTCACCGGGCAGGTCGGCGTGCACGGTGACCGGGATGGTGGCGGCGTCGGCCAGCTCGCGTACCGCGCCGGCCAGGCCGAGGTCGGTGAGGCTCTGCGGGCGGATGCCGTGCACCAACTGCCGCAGCATCACCATCAGACCTCGGGCCTGGTCGTGCGCCACGGCGAGGGGGCGGGAGGCGGGGGAGTCCTCGGGTACGTCCAGCCGGGCCAGCCCCAGCTGGAGGCTGAGGCTGGTCAGCCGGGGCTGCGCGCCGTCGTGCAGGTCGCGTTCGATCCGTCGGCGTTCGGCCTCGTACGCGCCGACCAGCCGGGTGCGGGAGCGGGTGACCTCGCGCAGCGCCGCCGCGTCCACCGGGTGGGCCAGCAGCCAGCGGGCCACCGCCGCCTGAACGGCGGCGAGCAGACCGACGGCGTAGCAGAGCACCGGGATCAGCAGCACCCCCACGATCGCGTACGGGACGGCCTCGCCGGTGCTGTCGATCGGCTGCCAGATCACCACCGGCTCGTTGGCGTCGCCGGCCAACCAGGGGCTGGTGATCATCCCGAGGTCGAGCAGCACCAGCACCAGGAACACCCAGTACGCGACCGGCACGAACCCGCCAAGCCAGAACAGATATGCCACCTCCCGCCAGGTCCCGGGGCTGCGGTAGCGGGCGGCCAGGCCCGGCCACGGCGACGAGGGCAGCGGACGGTTGTCGACGAGCCCGACCCGCCACCGCTCGACGGCGGCGACCGCGAAGCTCAGGATCGGGGCCAACGCCACCAGGATGACGCTGCCGGTAATCAGGAACAGCATCAGCGCGATGCTCGGCGGTCGGTCCTGCCGCCGGAGCGCGTTGACGGCAGGCAGCATGGGTCCGCCGATGACGAGCAGGCCGACGCCGAGCACGCCGGCGATCGGCACGGTGGTCACCAGGTAGGCCAGCGCGCGCCAGGGCCAGGCGGAGAGCAGCCAGCGGCGGTGGCGCAGCGCCTCGGCCAGGTGCGAAGGGTGTTCCGGAGTCATGCAGCAGACGCTAATCGGGGGCGACCGGACGCCCCAGCCGTCCAAATCCACTCTTCGGGTATGCCCAGCACTACCGGCCGAACGGGTGTGCGGGGTCCGGAAACGGGAAGGACGTGCCGTCACGCGACCCGCGTGGCCTGTGCTGACGGCGGCTGGAGAGACATGGGTGCCAGAACCTTCGTGGTGGTCGGCGGGACCAGCGGTCTCGGCCTCGCGGTGGCCCGACTGCTGGTCGACGAGCATCACGTCGTGGTGTTCGGCAACGTGCCGGCCGAGGTCGCCGCCGTGACCGAGGAGCTGGGTTGCGACGGGGCGGTCTGCGACATCTCCTCCTACGAACAGGTCCGCGACGGGTTCGCCGGGGTGGTCGAGCGGTACGGCACGATCGACGGGGTGGCGGCCTGCGCCTCAATGTGGGCGGGCGGCGACCTGACGGAGCTGTCGGTGGAGCACATCCGCCGGGCCGTGGAGATCAACGTTCTGGGCCTCACCTACCTGCTGCGGGAGGCGGTGCAGCACCTGCACCGGCAGGGCCACGGCAACGTCGTGTACATCGGCGCGCTGGCGCTGGCGGCCCCCCGGCCCGGGATCCCCGTCTACCGGGCCACCAAGAGCTACGGCAACAGCCTTGTCGATTCGCTGGCCGAGGTGCAGCACAGCAACCGGGTCAAGGTGATGCAACTGCATCCCGGGCCGATGTCGACGCGGCTACAGGAACGGGTTGGCGCCGAGTTCCTGGACCAGGTGTACGCCATGCCCGAACAGGTCGCCACCGAGGTCGTCCGGCTGCTGCTGCTCGAACCCGACGAACTTTACGTCTCCGGTGAGCGCGTGCTGCGCGCGGACGGGCGGTGGTGACGGCCGCAGCCGGGCCCCCCGAGCGTCCGGCCTCGGCCTGGGCTCCGCTGCGGACGGGGGTCTACCGCAACCTGTGGCTGGCCCTGCTCGCGGCCAACATCGGCACCTGGATGCAGACCGTCGGCGCGCAGTGGCTGCTGATCCACCACTCCAACGCCTCCACCCTTGTCGCGTTGGTGCAGACCGCCAGTCTGCTGCCGGTGCTACTGCTGGCGTTGCCCGCCGGCGTGCTGGCCGACAGCTTCGACCGCCGGCATTTGCTGATCGCCGTGCAGCTGTTCCTGGTGGCGGTGGCGGTGGCGTTGACCCTGCTCACGCTGACCAACCGGATGCCACCGGCGCTGCTGCTCACGCTCACCTTCGCGTTCGGGGTCGGACAGGCGCTCACCCTGCCGGCCTGGGCGGCGGTGATCCCGGAGCTGGTGCCGCAGGACCAGCTGCGGTCGGCGTCCGCGCTCGGTTCGATAAGCGTGAACGTGGCGAGGGCGGTCGGGCCCGCGGTGGCCGGCGTGCTGATCGCCCGTACCGGCGTCGCACCGGTCTTCGGCATCAACGCCGTCGCCTTCGCGATCTTCGCGTACGCGCTGTGGCGCTGGCGGCCCGGCAACGCCCGCGCGGTGGAGGTGCCCGAGCGGTTCACCGCCGCGTTGCGCGCCGGCAGCCGCTACGCACGCCACTCGCCGACCGTACGCCGCTTGTTGCGCCGTGCGCTGGTCTTCGTGGTCCCGGCCAGCGCGCTGTGGGCGTTGCTGCCGTTGGTCGCGAGTCGGCGGCTCGGGCTGGGCTCCGGCGGGTACGGAATGCTGCTGGCCGCCCTCGGCGTGGGCGCCATCGCCGGTGGTGTGCTGCTGGCCGTGATCCGCACCCGGCTGTCGGCCAACCAGCTCCTGCTGATCGCCGGGGCGCTGTTCACCGTGGCGCTGACCGTGGTCGGCACCGTGCGGGTGGTGCCGCTGGTGCTCCTCGCCCTGCTGCCCGCCGGGATGGCCTGGGTGACGGTGCTGGCCAACGTCAACGCCGAGATGCAACTCTTCCTGCCCAGCTGGGTACGGGCCCGGGGCCTGGCCGTCTACCAGGTGTGCTTCGCCGGTGGGCAGGCGGTCGGCGCGCTCGTCTGGGGGTTGGTGGCCGACACGGCCGGGCTGGTCCTCGCGTACCTGGCGGCGGCGGCGCTGATGCTTGTCGGCACCGTGACGAGCCGGATCTGGCCGTTGCCGGACCTGCGGTCGGTGGACCGGGAACCGGCGGCCTACTGGCCGCAACTGCACCTGGCGCACGAACCGGACCCGGGGGTGGGGCCGGTGCTGGTGACGGTCGAGTACACCGTCCGGCCGGAGCGAATCCAACGGTTCCTGGAGGCGATGGACCTGGTGCGGGGGGCGCGGCAGCGGACCGGCGCGATGCGCTGGGGGCTGTTCCGCCCGGCCGAGACGGTGGACCGGTTCGTCGAGGTGTATCTGGTGCCGTCCTGGGATGAGCACCTGCGCCAGCACGGCGGCCGGTTGACCGGTGAGGACCGCGCCGCCGAGCAACGGGCCCGGGACCTGACCGACGGCGAGCCGGAGGTCCGACACCTGGTGCCCGCCGCCGCCGGCCCGAGGCTGTCCGACGAGCGCGAGGCGCTGTGAGGAACCGCGCGAGCGGCGGGAGGGGCCGGCCGCGCGGGCGTACGGCGTACGGCCGCGTTGTTAGGATGGCCGCACCATGGCGAGTGAGCGTAAGGCGACCGCGGACCCGGCCCGCAGCCTGGCCCTTCTCTGGCGTACCCGGGAGCCGACCAGCCGCAGCGCCGGTCCGGCGCTCAGCGTCGACCGGATCGTCCGGGCCGCGATCGACATCGCCGACGCCGAGGGGCTCGACGCGCTGACCATGCGCCGGGTCGCTGAGGCGCTGGGGGTCGGCACCATGTCGGTCTACACCTACGTGCCGGGCAAGGCCGAACTCGTCGCCGTCATGATCGACACCGCGTACGGCGAGATGCCGCGCCCCGCCGTCGAGGGCGACTGGCGTACCCGGTTGGAGCGGATCGCCCGCGACAACCTGGCGCTCTACCAGCGGCATCCCTGGATGCTGCGGGCCGAGACGACCCGACCGGTGCTCGGCCCGCACCTGATGGCCAAGTACGACTACGAGCTCAGCGCGATCGTCGACATCGGGCTCACCGACGTCGAGATCGACGCGGTGCTCACCCTCGTGCTCGGGCACGTGAAGAGCGCCGCACGGGCCGCCTCCGAGGTGGTCGACCTGGAGCGCGAGACCGGCATGACCGACGGCCAGTGGTGGCAGTCGCACGCGCCCTGGCTGGAGACGTTCATGACGGCCGGCGCCTACCCGACCGCCTCCCGGGTCGGCACCGCAGCCGGCCAGCAGCACGCCGCCGCGTACGGCCCGGAGTACGCGTTCGAGTTCGGTCTGCAACGCGTCCTCGACGGGATCTCGGTGGTGGTCGCCGAGCGGGCGGCCAACCGGTAGCCGCGACCCGCACCGCCGAGCTACGCGGTGGGGCGGGCGGTGCGGGGACACCGGCCCAATCAACGATCCATCTCGGGAATCCGGTCGGACTCCGCCACCGTGGCGCGGACCTTCCGCAGCGTGGCGTCGGGGGCGCGGATCGCGGCCCGCCAGCGGTCCAGCGTCCGAGTGAGCACCCGCACCACGAACTGCAACTGGTTGACCTGCTCGCGCAGCGTGCCCAGCTCGGACCGGGCGCTGAGCGCCTCGACCTCCAACTGGGTGATCCGGGTCTGCAACGGCTGCACGAGGGTGAGGGCGGCCTCGGTGAGGGTGTCCGCGGCGTCGGCCTTGAACTTGCCCCGCTGCACCACGACGGTGGCGATCGCCGCCAGACCGGTGCCACCGCCGAGGATGCCGAGCACGCTGAGCGCCACCTGCACCCAGTCCGGTGCGGCTGGCGCCGGTGCGATATTCACGTGATACCTGCCGGCAGCTTTTCGTAGCTCAGAACGCCGCAGAGCGGCGCTGCGGCCAGGACGGCGACCTCGTACGGTTGGTGGCGGGACCGGATCCGAAGGCTTCCCACGGCAACTCCTTGGTCGAGGACCGGCGTCCGGCAGCGGCCGATGGGCCAGTGCCGTTCGGTGGGTCGCGACTGTCGAGCTGCGGTCCGGGCGGCGAAGCCCAGTAGGCACGTTGTCTGTGGACGGTCGTTAGGCGAGAAGATGAAGCGCCGCGACGTCGTTGGCTGCCGGTAACTGCCTGTGTATCACCGATTACCGGGTGTCGTCCACCTGGTGAAACGGCGCATTCCCGCAGGTCAGCGCCCGTCGCTGGCGGGTTTTTGGGCGCCGCGACGGGTGTGGTGCGGCGACCCGGCCGCACGCCCACCCAATGACAAGAAGTGTCGGATATTTTACCGAGGGTGACAGTGGTGTGGC
Organism: Micromonospora sp. NPDC005220; assembly: GCF_040607895.1. Classification (NCBI taxonomy): domain Bacteria; kingdom Bacillati; phylum Actinomycetota; class Actinomycetes; order Micromonosporales; family Micromonosporaceae; genus Micromonospora; species Micromonospora sp. NPDC005220. Next base: position 49,585 of record NZ_JBEXHP010000015.1, on the reverse strand, counting down.
CGGGTCGCCGATCAATCAACGGGCGAGCAGCGCGCGCAGCGCCCGGGGCACCTCGGCCGGTGCCTCCTCCGCCATGAAGTGTCCGCAGCTGACCGTCTGGTGGTCCAGGTACGCCATGCCGCGAAGCTGCCGACGCTGGTTGCCATGCCTGATGCTCCTCATGGTCAGGTTCCACAACGCCGAGGCGGCGCGCCACCCGACCGCCTGGCCGCCGCACCGCTCCAGGGGCCACATACTGCGAGATCTTGGACAGTTTCCGTTCCGTGCGAACGGAAACTGTCCAAGATCTACGAACAGTCGCCAAGCCGAACACCGGGTACGACAAGCTCGCCATGCGCCACCTGGCCACCGTTCGCACTGTTGCCATCAGCGAGTGGCTATGACCGGGACCTGTGAAACACGGCCTTGGCCCGTACGTGTCGGGTGACGCCCCCTGCGCCCCGGTTTGCTGACCACTGTTGGTGCCGAGGCGACGCGTAGCCCGGCTTTGATCACGTACAGCTCACGCCTGGCCGTGGCCAGCCCTCGCGCGTCGAGGACGTACCCCGAAACCCACACCCACCCGTTGTACGGGTCGACCTCGCCGATGGACCCCAGCCGCATCATCAGCGCCCGGTTCCCCGTGAACTGCACCGAGCAGTCCGGGCCGATGAACACGACGTCTCCGGCCTTCACGGCAACCAACCGATGAACCTGCGTCGGAGCACATCCGGTGGCGCCCAGCTCATGTCCTGTCCGGCAGAGATCAGGCACAGGCTCACGTAGTACGCCAGCGGCACCCGCTCGTGTTCGGTCAGCAGTTCCGCGCGGCGTGTGACACAGGGCCACGGCCGGTCGCATCCCTCGCACAGCCAGAGTGGCCGGACCGGTGCGTGTGTGGTCATCGGCTTTCACCTGGCCAGTGGCCCCGGTTGATCGGGATCTTGTGTCTGTGCGCCAGGGTCATGGCTACGGCCGCTAGGTACCCGTTGAAGCTCACCATCCGCACACCTCCAACCTACGTTACTGGGTACTCTGGGTGTACCGACGATACCCCGTGTCGCCTGATGAATCCCCCTGCGTGTTCTCTGGACTGCAGGGAGGACGACCGATGGCTGAGCCGCTGTATCAACAGATCGCAGACGACATCACGAGACAGATCGAGTCGGGCGTGTTGAAGCCTGGCGATAAGCTGCCCAGCACATCTCAGCTCTGCGCGCTCTACGAAGTGAGTGAGACGGTCATCCGCTTCGTCATGATCCAATTGAAGGCTCGGGGCTTGGTGTACGGCCAGCCCGGCCGAGGGGTCTACGTCACGGCACGCGACTAGTGCCGGCCGCTAAACGCGTCTGTTAGCTGGTCAAGACGTACGGCAGAACCACGACCTGTGCGGAGAAGCGGCCCGTAGCTCTTCTCTCCCAGCGCACGCTCTATCCCGGTGCCCGTTCTCGTGCCAGACGAGACGCCCCCTGCTCGGGCTACCTGGCGACTTGCCGGTTTCCGCCGGAACGAGCCGGCCGGTGCGGTCAGATGGAACCACCGGCGGGTCCACCGTCGGCCATCGGTCCGAGGGGGTAAGCGTGGAGGCGCTCATCCTGATCGTGGTGCTCGGCGCCACCGTCCTCATCGGCACCACTCTCGGTGGTCGGTACCGGGTCGCGCCCCCGGTCCTGCTCATCGCGTTCGGGGTGCTGCTCGGGCTCACGCCGCCGCTGTCCAAGGTCACCCTGGAACCCGACCTGGTCCTGCTGATCTTCCTGCCGGCGATCCTGTACCGGGAGAGCCTCACCATCAGCCTGCGGGAGATCCGGGCCAACCTGCCGGTGATCGGGCTGCTCGCCGTGGTGCTGGTGGTGCTCACCATGGTCACGGTGTCGTTCGCCGCGCAGGCGTTCGGGGTTCACCCCGCCGCCGCATGGGTGCTCGGCGCGGTCCTCGCGCCGACCGACGCCGCCGCGGTCACCGGGCTGGCCAAGAGGCTGCCCCGCAAGCTTCTCACCACTCTGCACGCGGAGAGTTTGATCAACGACGGCACCGCGCTGGTGGTCTTCGCGGTGGCCGTGGGTCTGCTCACCCAGAGCGCCAAGCCGGGTGTGCTGGCCATCGGCGAGGAGTTCGTCGGCGCCAGTGTCGGCGGCGTGGTCGCCGGTCTGCTGGTGGGGGCCGCCGTGGTGCTGATCCGCAAGCGGCTCGACGATCCACTGCGCGAGGGCGCGCTCAGCGTGCTGACGCCGTTCGGCGCCTTTCTGCTCGCCGACACGGTGCACGCCAGCGGTGTGCTGGCGGTGGTGGTAGCCGGCCTGGTGCTGGCCTACGCCGGCCCACGGGTGATCCGCGCCCGCTCCCGGGTGCTGGCGTACGCGTTCTGGGACCTGACCACCTTCCTGATCAACGGCGGATTGTTCGTCCTGCTCGGCACACAGATCCCCCGCGCGGTCCGGGGCATCACCAGCACCTCTCCCGAACGGGCTCTGGTGATCGTGCTGGTGGTCACAGTGGTCGTTACCGGCACCCGGCTGCTCTTCGTCTACCTGACCGCGCAGGCCGCGAACCTGCGGCGCCGCATCATGGACCCGAGCCAGGGACCGTGGAGCTGGCGGGTGGCGACCGTCGCGGGCTGGTCCGGTTTCCGGGGTGCGGTGTCGCTCGCCGCTGCCCTCGCCGTTCCGACGATGACAGCCGCCGGTCGGCCGGTGGTCGAACGCGATCTGATCATCTTCGTCACCGCGCTGGTGATCGTGCTGATCATGCTCCTCCAGGGCACCACCCTGCCGTTGGTGGTGCGCTGGTCCGGGCTGAGCGGCGACCCGGAACGCGTGGACGAGACCCGGCATGCTCGGCGGCGGGCCACCGAGGCGGGCTTGGCCGCTCTTCCCCAGGTCGCCGCCGAGGTCGGTGTCGAGGGTGACTCGGTGCGTCGGCTGAAGGCCGAGTACCAGCGGCATCTGGAGGACCTCAACGAGAGCGGCGGGAACACCGCCGAGGAGCGCCAGCTGGATCGCCGACTGCGCCTCGGCGTCCTCGCCCGCAAGAGGCGGGAGGTCACCCGACTGCGCGACAACCAGGAGATCGACGACCTGGTGCTGCAGGAACTCCAGGCCGCGCTGGACAACGAGGAGATCCGGCTGCTGGGGCGCGGGCCCAACGAGTGACCGTCTTCGAACGGCCCGGCTCAGAGCACCTGGTCGAGGAACCGGCGAAGCCGCGGATGCGCGGCCCGCTCGAAGATCGCCTCGGGCGGTCCGGCCTCCAGCACCACGCCCCGGTCCATGAAGGCGACGGTGTCGGCGACCTGCCGGGCGAAGCCCATCTCGTGGGTCACCACCACCATGGTCATCCCGGCGGCGGACAGGTCGGCCATCACCCCGAGGACGCCCTTGACCAGCTCGGGGTCGAGCGCCGAGGTCGCCTCGTCGAAGAGCATCACCTCGGGCCGCAGCGCCAACGCGCGGGCGATCGCCACCCGCTGCTGCTGACCACCGGAGAGCTGCGCCGGGCGGGAATTCGCCTTGCCGGCCAGCCCCACCAGCTCCAGTTGGGCGCGGGCGACCGCGTCCGCCGCGTCCGCATCAAGCTTGCGCAGCCGGCGCAGCGCCAGCGTGACGTTGCGCAGCACGCTCATGTGCGGAAAGAGGTTGAACTGCTGGAACACCATGCCCACCCGCTGCCGCAGCGCGTCCGGGTCGTCGCCCAGCACGCTGCGCCCGTCCAGCAGCACGTCGCCGCGGTCCGGTTCGATCAGCCGGTTGATGGTGCGCAGCAGGGTGGATTTACCCGACCCGGACGGGCCGATGACGCAGGCCGTCGCGCCACGCGGCACCGAGAGGTCGACGCCGCGCAGCACCCGGTTGGGTCCGAACGCGAGGTGCACGTCGCGGACGTCGAGGCTGACCGAGGTGGTCGTGTCGGTGGTGGTCATCGCCGGTCTCCCTGGGTGGCGGCGGGCAACAGCGGCTCGTCGTCCTCGTCGTCCGGTGCGGTGGCCGGTCGCCCGTGCCGCAGCCGCCGGTCGATCCAGTTGACGACGTGCGTCAGCGGGACTGTCAACGCCAGGTAGAAGAGCCCCGCCAGTAGCAGCGCGGACTCGTTGCCGGTGGTGGCCGCGTAGTCCTGCCCGATCCGGAACAGCTCCCGCTGGCTGGCCACCAGGCCGAGGAAGTAGACCAGGCTGGAGTCCTTGATCAGCGCGATGAGCTGGTTCACCCAGGCGGGCAGCACCCGCCGGATGCCCTGCGGGATGATCACCAGCCGCATGGCGTCGGCCCAGGAGAAGCCGAGGGCGCGGGCACCCTCCAACTGGGCGGCCTCCACCGACTGGATGCCGGAGCGGAAGATCTCCCCGATGTACGCGGCGGCGATCAGCGACAGCGCCAGAATGCCCAGCGGATAGGGATCCGGCCCCCAGACCTGCATGCCCAGCGGCGCCAGCCCGACGCCGATCAGCAGGATCGTCGCCGCGGCCGGCAGCCCCCGGAACACGTCGGTGTAGACCCGCGCCGGCCACCGCAACCAGCGGCTGCGGGAGATCCCGGCGACGGCCAGCAGCAGGCCCAGCACCGAGCCGAGCAGGGCGGCGGAGACCGCCAGGATCAGCGTGTTCGGCAACCCGACGGTCAGCATCTCGGGCAGCGCCTCGCGCATCGCGTCGAGGTCGAAGAACGTCTCCCAGAGGGTGCTCAACGGATCCATCGGTCGCCTCTCCTACCGCCCCGCTCGTTCGTCACCGGTTCAGGACGCGCTCGACGCGGACGCCGACGGCGCGGCGGACCCGGCGGGCACCGGCACGGTGCCGCTACCCGGCTTGAAGTCCGCCGGGATCGGCCGACCCGGGTAGTACTGCGCCTGCAACCGGCTCCAGGTGCCGTCCGCGATCACCTCGTCGAGGCCCTTGTTCAGCGCCTCGCGCAGCTTGTCGCTCCCCTTGGCCACGGCGTACGCGGTCGGCGCCGGGCTGAGCTGCTTGGCGGCCACGGTGATCTTGCCGTTGCTGTCGGTGGCCGACTTCTCGCCGATCTCCGCCGGGGCGATCCACGCGTCGGCGGTGCCCGCCTTGAGCTGGTTGATCGCACCGTTGTAGTCGGGCACCCGCACCGGGTTGAGCTGCTTGCCGGTGGCGTAGTCGTCCTGGACGGTGCCCTGCACCACCACGACCCGCTTGCCGGCGAGCTGGTCGAAGCTGGTGATCGGCGAGCCGGCCGGGACGTCCAGACCGAAGTAACCGAAGTCGTAGCCGTTGCCGAAGTCGACTGTCTTCTTGCGTGCCTCGGTGATGGTGATCGAGGAGCTGCCGACGTCGAACTTGCGGTTGTTGACCTGGCTGAGCAGCGCGGAGAAATCGGTGCCGACGAACTCGACAGTGAGCCCGAGCTTGCCGGCCACGGCGGTCAGCAGGTCGTTGTCGAAGCCGGTGAACTTGCCGTCCTTGAGGTACACGTTCGGCGGGGCGTCGGTCAGCGTGCCGGCGCGCAGCACGCCCGGCTGCGCCAGCCCGTACGGGTTGGCGGTGGCGTCGGACGAGCTGTCGTCGCCGCAGGCGGTGAGGGCGGTGGCGGCCAGGATGGTGGCCGCGCCCAGGGCTGCGGCCCGGGTCAGGGCAGGAAGGAATCGCACGGGTGTCTCCGAAGGGTGGTGTCCCGGCGCGCACGGGCGTGCGCCGCCGACGGGGCGCCCGATGGGCGTACCGGTGGAAAGGGGTTCGGGAAGGGAAGTGCTAGAGCGCGATGCCGCGACAACACGCGGCGCTGCACATTCGCATCATGTCCACGTGCCGTCGCCGGGTCAGTGCGGGCGAGGGCCAACCGACGCGGACGTCCACGACGTCGGTCGGTGGGGCGGTGCTGAGGATGCGCATGGTTCTCCCGGGTCTGTGCTGACCTGGGTGCCAGGCCACGCTTGCACCGACGTCGTGCCGGTGCCTGGTCTTCACCCGGGGCACCCCACCGCGGAGGAGGGTTGCCGGCCAGCGAGCCGGGGCTTCGCGCTGGCGCTCATGACCTGCGCCGAGGCTAGCAGCAGGAACGGGTGGGTCGTCCAGTCGTTATGACCACGCTCACCGTCCGCGACGGGCCGCCCGCTCCCAGGTCAGCCCGCGTGCACGTGCGGTCGACGGTGCGGGTCGGGTTCCCGGCGGCGCAGGATCTCCCGGGTCACCGAGGCGATGGCGCCCTGTCCGAACGCCAGGTACCGCAGAAAGTTGCGAGTCGGACCGCCCTCGGACCACTCGAAGTAGATGTGCGGGCGTCGACGGCTGCGGTCGCGGATCTCCAGCAGCAGGGCGGCGAGCGCGGAGGGCACCGACGAACTGGCCAGGCTGAGCACCGGGAAGCGGCCGTCGACCACGCTGCCGCGGACCAGCAGTTCGGTCTCGAAGTCGGACGGGTCGGTGACCTCGACCTCGACGAAGACGATGTCGTTGTCGTCGGGAAAGTCGTTGTCCGCCATGGTCTGGGCCAGCTTGGAGTGGTACTCCGCCTCGTCGCGCCGGTGGGGTTCGTGCGCGACGAGGCGGATCCGCCGCCCCGCTCGTTCGTCGATCATCCGGGCCGCGGCCGGGTCCAGCTCGACGTGGTCGACGCGCAACTCGTAGGCCCGCATGAGCCGGGACAGCACCGACACCAGGATCATCCCACCGATGAAACAGGCCGCGATCTTGACACCGTCCGGGCGTTCCACCACGTTCGCCAGCGTCGTGTAGACGAAGATCACCGCGATGGTTCCGAACGCGATGGTCCGGCCGCGCTGACGACGCCGCACCGCCGCGAGCGTCACCGCCGTCGCGGCCGAGGTGATCAAAACCAGAACGCCTGTCGCGTACGCGCCGCCCTGCGCGTCCACGCTGGCCTTGAAGGTGATCGTGATCAGGAACGCCACGGCGGTGAAGACCAGCACCAGCGGCCGGACGGCTCGCGCCCAGGTCGGCGCCATGCCGTACCGGGGAAGGTAGCGCGGTACGAGGTTGAGCAGACCAGCCATCGCCGATGCCCCCGCGAACCAGAGGATCCCGATGGTGGACAGGTCGTAGATGGTCCCGAACACCCCGCCGAGGTGCGCGTGCGCCAGGTAGGCCAGCGCCCGGCCGTTCGCCGGCCCGCCCGGCTTGAATGCCTCCGGCGGGATCAGCACGGTGGTCGTCACGCTGCTGGTGATCAGGAAGACGCTCATGATCAGCGCCGCGGTGGTGAGCAGCCGGCGGGCGCCCCGGATCCGGCCCAGCGGTCGTGCCTCCGAATCCTGCGGGTCACCCCGTACGCTCGGCATCACGGCGACCCCGGTCTCGAAGCCGGACAGCCCCAGCGCCAGTTTCGGAAAGACCAGCAGCGACAGCCCGACCACCCGCCACGGATCGCCGTGCCCGGTGGTCAGCATGGTGGTCCAGTCCCGGACCGCGCTCGGGTGCGTCACCACCCGCCACAGCGAGTCGGCCACCACCACCGCGTTCAGCGTCAGGTAGATCACGACCAGGACGACGGCGATCCCGATGGCCTCGCCGAATCCCTTGAGGAACACCGCGCCCAGCAGCGACACGAGCAGCAGCGTGAGCAGCACCTCGTGACCCTTGAGCCCGCTCGGCCAGAACGGGTTCTCGTCGATGTGCGCCGTCGCGTCGGCGGCCGAGAGGGTGATGGTGATGATGAAGTCGGTGGCCGCGAAACCCAGCAGCACCAGCACCAGCAACTTGCCCGGCCAGTAGCTGAGCAGACGTACCAGCATCGCGATGGAGCCCTCACCGTGCGGGCTCTCCACCGCCACCCGCCGGTAGACCGGCAGCGCGCCCAGCAGGGTCACCAGCACCAGCACCAGGGTCGCCACCGGCGAGAGCGCCCCGGCGGCCAGCGCCGCAATGCCCGGCTGGTAACCCAGCGTCGAGAAGTAGTCGACACCGGTCAGGCACATCACCTTCCACCACGGGTGGTGCTGGCGCTCCGGCGGACGCCCGTGCGGCCCCGGGTGCTGCACGGCCTGGTCCGAGCCGGCGTCGAGCAGCCACCCCCGCAACCGGCCGGCGCGTCTGTCGACCTTCACCGGCGCGTCCCCCGTCATCCCGCCCACGGTCACCGTGAGTATCCGCCCGTCGGTGCGCCCCCGTCCCCCGGTGCGCGGAACCGGCCGACCCCACGGCGGGTTTCGGGCCCAGGACAGGGGGGAAGCAGCGCCCCGGGCTGGACCGGACGGCGCCGAGGGAGGGGACAGGGCATGGTCGGCGGCCGTCGCGTCCGTCCCGGTGGTGGCTTCGGCCGCCAACTCGACGAGTACGAGAAGAGGGTCGGCGTGCCGCCGCCCACGGAGCCGCCCACCCCGTCGCACGGCGGTCTGGTCGACAGCGCGGTCTACATCCGAGGGCACCGGTTCGCCTCTCCGTCCGGCCTCGCCGAGACGTACCGCTGCCTCCAGGAGCAGGACGACGCGATGGCCTGGATCGGGTTGTACCGGCCGGACACCGACCAGATCACCTCGCTGGCCCACGAGTTCCGGCTGCACGACCTGGCGGTCGAGGACGCGATCAACGCCCACCAGCGGCCCAAGCTGGAACGGTACGGGCACACCCTGTTCGTGGTGCTGCGCGCCGCCCGCTACGACGACCTCCGGGAGGAGGTCGAGTTCTCCGAGCTGCACCTGTTCATCGGGCCGGGATTCGTGGTCACCGTCCGGCACGGCGAGGCACCGGACCTGGCCGCTGTGCGCCGGCGGATGGAGACCGAGGCGCAGATGCTCGCCCGGGGCCCGGAGGCGGTCCTGTACGCGATCCTCGACCAGGTCGTCGACGGGTACGCGCCGGTGGTGGCCGGGCTGGAGAACGACATCGACGAGATCGAGACCCAGGTGTTCGGCGGCGACCCGAACGCCAGCCGGCGCATCTACGGCCTCAGCCGCGAGGTCATCCAGTTCCAGCGGGCCGCCCGCCCCCTGCTCAGCGTGCTCGACGCGCTGGCCGACGGCGCCGGCAGTGCCAGCACCGACGAGGAGTTGCGCCGCTACCTGCGCGACGTGACCGACCACCTGACCCAGGTGGTGGAGCGGGTGGACGGTTTCCGGCACCTGTTGCAGAACATCCTCACCGTCAACGCCACCCTCGTCTCGCAGCAGCAGAACGAGGAGATGCGCAGCCTCACCGCGGCCAGCTTCGCCCAGAACGAGGAGCTGAAGAAGGTCTCGTCCTGGGCGGCGATCCTCTTCGCACCCACGCTCATCGGCACCGTGTACGGAATGAACTTCGTCCACATGCCGGAGCTGAACTGGCGCTTCGGCTACCTTTTCGCGCTGCTGTTGATGCTGCTGGTCTGCGGCACCCTCTACGCGATCTTCAAGCGGCGCGGCTGGCTCTGAACCCTCGGCCGCACCTCACTCGATGCCGCGCAGGATGTGCCGTTCGTCCTCGACGTCGTCGTCGCCGGCACCGATCCGGCCAAGTAGTACGGCGGCCGCCCAGATCGTCAATGGCGTTGCCGCCCCGGTCATCCCGCCGCCGGTCCGGTCTTCCCGGGTCTGGCTCCGCTCCGTGCGCGGTGGCCTGCGCTGAGCCTGCATGGGCCCTGCCTCTCCTCGTCGAAGCCGTCGTGGGGCGGCGCGGGGCAGACCCCGCGCCACCGGCCGGGCGAACCGCCTGCCAGCAGCCCACCACCGGTACGACAGCCACTCGAACCTTCCCACGCCTGGCCACATCCGCACCGGTTGTTTTCAGGTTTTCGACTGACGCCCGCCAAACCGGACATTACGCATCGGTGGTCGAGGCACGGTCAAGGCAGCGGGTGGGCGATGCCGCGCGCGTGGTCGGTGAGCGCCGCGCCGACCACTGTCGCGGCCAGCGGCAACACCTCCAGGCAGCGGCGCACCGCGGCGGCCATCAGCACGTTCGGCACCCGCATGGAGAGCGTGCAGTGCGGCACCCAGCGCCCCGGCTGGTAGTGCTCGGCGAGGGGGATGCCGGCGGCGGCGAGCCGGTCGTGCACCAGCCGGTGGTGTGCCAGCAACTCCGGGGTGGGCGCCGGGCCGAGCCAGAGCACCCGACCGACGAACTGGCCGGCGTGCTGGAAGTCGAGCCGAAGCGGGGCGGCCACCACCGTCCCCTGTAGTGCCTCGGCGACCTGCTCCGGGTCGAAGCGGGGCGCCACCGTGAGCGAGACGTGCGGGCGGTGGCGCTGCTCCAGCAGCGAACGCATGCTCTGCACGCCCTCGGCCTCCAGCGCGTCCCAGAGCACCCGGATCCGGCGGGTGGCGTCCGGGTCCAGGTACAACTCCACCGCGGCGACCATTCGATCACCGTAGTGGCCGAGGTTTGCCCGCCCGTCTCCGGCGGTACCTGATCGGAACCCAACCAGGAGGGCGTACCCGTGAACGTGAGTGACCTGCTGACCGAGGCGTACGACCGACTGCCCGACCTCGTCCGCGCGGCGGTCGACGGCCTCAGCCCGGAGCAACTGCGCCACCAACCCGGGCCTGGCGCCAACTCGATCGGCTGGCTGGTCTGGCACCTCACCCGGGTGCAGGATCACCACATCGCCGACCTGCTCGACGCCGACCAGGTCTGGGTGAGCGGCGACTGGGCCGGGCGGTTCGGGCTCGCCGCCAGCCCCGACGACACGGGCTACGGTCATTCGGCCGCAGAGGTCGCGGCCGTGCGGCCGGAGAGCGCGCAAGCGTTGATCGACTACTACGAGGCGGTCGCGGCGCGTACCGGATCGCTCCTGGCCGGCCTCGGCCCAGCGGACCTGGACCGGGTGGTCGACGAGGCGTGGGATCCGCCGGTCACCCTCGGCGTCCGCTTGGTCAGCATCGCCGAGGACGACCTGCAACACGTCGGCCAAGCCGCCTATGTGCGGGGCCTGATCGAAGCCGGCTGAGGAAGCCCGCCACTCGCGGCACCTCACCCGTTTCGGGTGAACCGCGCTCACCCCGGCCCGGGTGATCCTGCGGAAAGCCGTGGGGAGGGGGCCTGATGGGCGCGACGGCGGAGCAGTACCTGCAACAGTTGGACACCGGTCGGCGGTCCGACCTGCCGGAGACCACCGCAGGAACGCTGCGGCTGGATGTCCGCGACAACGGCAGCACCGATCACTGGTACCTGACCATCTCCGACCAGCAGGTCCAGGTGGCGCGGTCGGCCGATGAGGCCGATCTGGTCGTCGGCGCGGACCGGTGGGTGTTCGACCGGATGGTCAACGGTCAGCTGCATCCCGGCGTGGCTCTGCTGCGCAACGAGCTGACCGTGCAGGGCAACATGCAACTGCTGATGTTGCTGCGGCGGATCTTCAAGGGGCCGAGCGGCGCCCGTCATCCGCGGGAGTTGGGCCGAGCCGCCATGGCCGCTCGGGCCTCGGGTCGAAGCGCGGCGGGCGCCCGGGGGGAACGGTCGTGAGGCAGGAACTACTGCACGTGATCGCCGGCAACGTGTTCGCGATCAGCGACGCCCAGGGCGACATCGAGGCCGACCCGCGGGCACCGGTCGGGCTCTTCGCGTACGACACCCGCTTCCTGTCGCACTGGGTGCTCAGGATCGACGGCGAACGGATCAACGCGCTCTCCCGCGACGACATGACGTACTTCGAGACCCGGTTCGTCCTGGTCCCCGGCGCGGCCAGCCACTACGTCGACGCCGACGTGTCGATCATCCGCCACCGCTCGATCCACGACTGTCTGCACGAGCGGATCACGGTGCTCAACCACTCGTCACAGCCTGCCGACTTCACGATTCGAGTGGAGATGGGCAGTGACTTCACCGACATCGCCGAGTTCGGCCACCTCCGCCAGCGGGCCGTCGAGGTCACCGCGGACTCGGCGAACCACCGGCTCGTGCTCCGCTACCAACGGCAGCGGTTCGTCCGCCAGACCACCGTGCGGAGCACCGAACCGGTCGAGGTGGACGAGGGAGGAATGACGTTCCGGATCCGGCTCGCCCCGGAGGGGAAGTGGGAGACCGACCTGCACGTCGCCATGACCATGGGCGGTGCGGACGGGCAGGACGTCCGCGCCGCCCTGGAGTCCCACCAGCGGGCCGTGCGTACCGGGATGCGTGAGAGCCTGGCGGACTGGATGGACCGGGCGCCGCATCTGGTGGCCGAACGCGCCGGCCTGGAGGAGATGTACCGGGGCAGCCTGGCCGACCTGGCGGCGCTGCGGTACCGGCCGCTGGCGTACGACGCCCGAGTGCCGATCGCTGGTCTGCCGTGGCAGATGTGGTTGTGCGGACGGCACAGCATCATCACGTCTCTGCAGACGCTGGCGTTCACTCCCCAACTGGCCCTCGCGACGCTGCGGATGCTGGCCTTCATGCAGGGCGGCCAGCTCGACGACGATCTGGACGAGGAACCGGGCAAGATCCTGGCCCACCTCCGTTACGGCGAGTCCAGCGCGTTCGGCGACCGGACGAACGCGCTGTACTACGGCTCGGCGGACACCAGCCCGCTCTTCGTCGTCCTTCTCGACGAGTACGAGCGGTGGACCGGTGACGCGGACCTGGTACGCGAGTTGCGCCACCCGGCCCGGATGGCGCTGGACTGGATCGACGAGTACGGCGACCTGACCGGGGACGGCTACCTGCGCTACCAGCGTCGCAACGAGCGGGACGGCGCGATCAACCAGTGCTGGAAGGACTCTCCGGATGGGATCACCAGCGCCGGCGACCGGCAACCCGCCTTTCCCCGCGCCACCTGCGAGTTGCAGGGCTACGCGTACGACGCGAAGAGGCGCGGGGCCCGGCTGGCCCGGGAGTTCTGGGGCGACCCAGGGCACGCCGACCGGCTGGAGCGGGAAGCCGCCGCGCTGAAGGACCGCTTCAACCGGGACTTCTGGCTGCCGCACCGGGATTACTACGCGTTGGCGCTCGACCCGTACGGTGAGCCGGCCGACGCGCTGGCCTCCAACATGGGGCACCTGCTGTGGAGCGGTATCGTCCCGGACGACCGCGCGCAGACGGTTGCCGAGCACCTGGTCGGACCGCGGTTGTTCAGTGGTTGGGGGGTGCGAACCTTCGCCACCGGGCAGCGCCCGTACAACCCGGTGGGCGTCCACCTGGGCGCCGTGTGGCCGGCGGACAACGCACTGATCGCCGCCGGGCTGCGCCGTTACGGCTGTGACACGCAGGCCGCCACGATCGCGGGCGGCATCTTCGACATGGCGCAGACTCTCGTTGGGGCGGTGCCGGAGGCGATCGCCGGGCACGAGCGCAGCCTGACGAAGTATCCGGTCCAGTTGCCGGGGGCCGGCCGCCCGCAGTCGTGGTCGTCGGGGGCGCTGCTGATGCTGTTGAGCACCATGCTGGGGTTGCGACCCACCGGCGACAACCTGTTGGTGAACCCGGCCGTGCCCGAGGGGTTCGGCCGGCTGGAGCTGCTGGACGTCCCGGGCCGCTGGGGCCACGCCGACGCCTACGCCAGGGACCGGACCACCGAGGCTCGGCAACGCACGCGACTCCGCTGAGGCCCGCCCAGCGGTTGCCGATCCGCGCCGGTGGCGGTCCACTGAACGACATGGCTGTGATCAAGGTGGGCACGTCGTCCTGGGCGGACCAGTCCCTGCTGCGCTCCGGGTGGTACCCACGCTCGGCCAGCACGCCGGCCCGTCGGCTGGGCTTCTATGCCAGCCGGTTCCCGTTGGTCGAGGTGGACACGTCCTACTACGCCATCCCGGTGCCGGAGACGACCCAGGGCTGGGTGGACGCCACACCTGACGACTTCACCTTCGACGTCAAGGCGTTCAGCCTCTTCACCGGCCATCCGACGCCGGTCGCCGTGCTGCCCCGGGACCTGCGTCCGGCCGCCGGCCCGAGCCGGATCCGCCGCCGTGACCTGCCGGAACGGGCGTACGACGAGCTGTGGGCCCGGTTCCGCGCGGCCCTCGACCCGATCGCGGCGGCCGGCAAGCTCGGTGTGGTGATGTTGCAGTTCCCGCCATGGCTGGTGCGCAGCTCCGCGGCCGAACGCCGGATCGTCGAGCTGGCGCAGCGTTGCCGGCCGTGGCGGGTCGGTGTGGAGCTGCGGCACGGTTCCTGGTTCGACGATGACGCCGCGGCGGACACGCTGGAGCTGCTACGCGCCCACGAGCTGTCGCTGGTCTGCGCCGACATGCCACAGGGGCATCCGTCGTCGGTGCCGCCGATCCTGACCATGACGGCGGAGCCGGCGATCGTCCGGTTCCACGGTCACAGCGACGCCTGGGGCGAGGGCGACAAACAGGACAAGTTCCGGTACGCGTACGCCGAGGACGAGCTTCGGCACTGGGCCAGACTGCTGGCCGAGTTCGCCGGTCTCCCCGACCAGCTGCACGTGCTGTTCAACAACTGTTGCGCCGGCCAGGCCCAGCGCGATGCCACCCGGCTGGCGCAGCTGCTCGCCGAGACGATGGTCGCCGATCACAGCGTCCCGGCGAGCAGCTGACCGCCGCACGTGCCACCCGTCGGGCGCGGGTCCGTTCAGGACCGCCGGCCCCGGGTGCGAAGTGCGTCCTGGGTCGACTCGCCGATGTCCGCGTCGTCGGGGAAGGGCCGTTCGCTGGGGGCGGGATCGGGTGGGGCACCCGGGCCGGCCGTCGTCGTACGGGTCGGCTCGACCGGGCCGAAGCCGTGTCGTCCCGCCGGGTCCGACCGGCCCGCCGGGGCACCGGCGCGCCGCTCTCCGCGCCGCCCCTCGGGCACCGCTGTCTCCTCGCTGCCCTCGTCCATCGGTGAGTCGTCGTCAGTGCCCCAGGGCGCGTCGGCGTCGAAGCCGTCGCTGGTGCCCCACGGCTTGGTCGCCTCCGGCTCGAGCCGGTCGTTGTTCCCGCCGCGTCCCTTGTGCGCCGTCATGGCCACCCCGCTCGTCGGTCCGCCGCTACCGGCGGACGATGTGCCGTCCTCGGGTCCGGACCGCCCGCCCGACCTCGTCGTACGACGAGTCGCCGGCACGCCGCTGCGTGCGCGGGATCCGTCGTCGTCCCGGTGCGCGCGCAGGGCCGGCCAGCGCCCCGCCGTCGAGGTGGCGGCGGGACGCCGGCCGGCCCGACGTTCAGCGCCCGGCCATCGCCATCGGCCGCTTGCCGTTGCTCATTCCCGCCACCTTGATCATGGTCTTCGAGGCGCCCTTCATTCCGCCGGCGCGTCCGAGCATGCCGCGGAACACCTGGCCCGGCTTCTGCTGTTCACCCATGTACGCGGTGACCACGACCAGGGTGCCGGTCAGCGCCGGAATGGCCCACTGGAGCAGCTTCATCTGCCGCTGCGACGAGGCCACGCTGGCCGGGGTCTGGGGGTTCGGCTCGGTGGCACCGCTCACCGGCGGGTTTCCCGCCTTCTCCAACCGCATGCCTACCAACCGGCTGTAGCCGGTGACCGCCAGGGCGCCGATGGTCAACGCGGTCTTGATGGCGCTGGCCCGGCCGACGCCGGACTGGGCCGCCACCCGTGGGCTCTCGGTCACCAGTTCGCCGACCGCACCGGCCAGGTGGGCGCCGATCGCGGCCGCGTTGACCGGTGTCCACTTGGACCAGCCGGCCGAGGCGACCGGGAGTCGCTGGGTCGAGTCGCTGATTTTCGCCGCCGCGCCGTTGACGCCCAGGGCACCCATGAGGGAGCCGCCAAACCAGGCCGCCAGGCCCAGATCGTGCATCGAGCGCAGTGCGGTATGCCGTTCGGACATGTGATCCCCTTCCGCCGTGTCGGGCGGTGCGGCTTACCCGCCGGTCGGGCGGTTAACCCCGCCCCGAGTGGGCCGTTCCGTGCCGTGGAGGGCAGCTACGGGACATCCCTGGCGTCGGCGGGCCGGCCGGGCCCGAGCAGGAGTCGTTCGCCCGGTGGCGGGTAGATGCCGAGCGACGCCGACGAGAGGGGAACGCGATGTCGCAGCCGGACGAGAGCCGGGAGAAGACCCCCAAAACAGACGCGGTGCTCATGCACCCCGACAACGACCCACACCGGAACACCGCCGAGGTCGCGCCCCGGAGGGAGCACGCCGAGATCCAGGTGGAACGGGACGGCGAACTGGTGCCGCTGGACCAGGACGAGTGAGCCGACGGTCGTCCGCCGACCGGCCGGGTACGGCTCAGCGGGGCGGCAGGTCGCCGGCGAAACCGGCGATCCGCCGCGCCAGCGGGTCACTCGCGCGGACCCAGGTGAAATGGTCCAACGTCGCCCCGGCCTGCGCCACTGTGTACCGCTCCCGGGTCACCGCCGCGGCGCCGAGCTTGGCGCAGAGGTGATCCATGGTCTCGTGCGGGGTGTACTGGTCATCGTCCACACTGACGGCCAGCACCGGCGTCCGTACCGCGTGCACCGCCGCCTCGGTGTCCGCGCCGTCGAGCCGGGGGAACCGACCGGTCCGCGCGGTGTACGCCCAGTCCCGGATCACGCCGCGCGCCTGCCGACCGCCGAAGCCCCAGCCCGGCCAGACCCCGAGCAGCGCCGCCGTGGCGGCGATTCCCTGGGTGTAGGGCAGCACGCCGAGGCCGCGCAGACCCGGGTAGCTCCGCCAGTACGGGATGCCGACCGCGATCAGCGCCAACCCGTCCACCTCGTCACTGCCGTGCAGGGCGAGGTGCAGCAGCGCGGCCTGCCCGCCGAGCGAGTGCCCGAGAAGCAGTCGGGTCCGTCCGTCCAGCCGTGGCTTGAGGGCGGCCAGGACGGCGCCCACGTCGTCGGCCAGTTCGGCGTAGCCGTGCCGGTCCGCCCGGCTCGGCGCGGGCGTGCTCGCCCCGGTGCCGCGCAGGTCGGCCACCACGACGGCCAGCCCGGCGGCGCGCAGCGCGGCGGCGAAGGGCCGGTAGTACCGGGCCCGGACCCCCATCGCGGGCCAGATCACCACCACCGGCGCACCCGTCACTCCGACCGGTTCCGGGTATACCTGCACACTGAGCCGGCCACCGTCGACGTCGACGAACTCCTGCGCGTACTCCGGATCCCCGTTCACCGGGCCAGCCTACGGCCTGACGTTACCGGCGGGTAGCAGCAGGCGGCCGGGTCGTCGCGACGGGCGGACAGGCCGCGCGCGACGGAGGGCCCCGCCGTCCGGCGGGGCCCTCCGAAGGACGCTGCGGTCAGGAGACCGTGATCGACCCGTTGCTGGCCCGGACGCAGGCCACCGAACGGGCGCTGGTGGAGGCCGCGCCGCTCAGGCACTGGCCGAGCACCTGGTGCCCGGTGGCGTTCGGGTGCCACGACTCCTGGCAGGTCTGGAAGTAGCTGACGCAGGTGTTCGCGATCCGCTGGATGGCGATCTTGTCCTTGCCGGCGAGGCTGGTGACGAAGGTGCCGGTAGCGCCGTCCTGAAGCCGGATCGGCGTGGCCAGCGCGCCGCTCGGGCTGCTGGTCTGCTCGCAGAGCCGGGCGCCGTTGAAGGCCTGCTGCACGTTCAGGTACACCAGGTCGTCAGCGGGGAACTCGGCGGCCAGAGTGTCCCTGGTGGACTTCACGATGCCGCCCAGACCCTGGGAGAAGCGGTGGCCCGGCGCCAGACTGGCCCGGTGGATCGGGCAACCGGCCGCGTACCGCTCGGCGCCCAGGTCCCGGAACTTGTCCCGGGTGTCGTCCCGGCTGTCCTCCTCGTGGAACTGCTGGTTCAGGTCCAGCGGCAGCGGGTTCGTGTAGTCCTGGAACACCACCCGGTGCTGCCCGTCCGCGTCCACCTCGTCGAGGGTGGTCAGGATCTGGCGTACGGCCGCGGTGGTCTCCGCGGTGGCGGCGCTGAGCTGCGCGGCGGTGGCCAGGTCGGCGTCGCTGCACGGCTTCTGCTCCACCGGCCCGTTCAGGTACGCCCAGAACTCCCACCAGCCGGTCCAGGCGTCGGCGATGAACCGGTTGGCGCACTTCTCCGCGACGCTGCCGAAGGTGAACGAGCTGTTGTTGGAACCGAGGCCGATCAGCACCAGGTCGATGTCCTGGGTCTGCGCGACGGCGCGCAGCTGGCTCAGCTGCGAGGCCACCGTCCGGCCGTTGGTCCGCGCCTGGGAGGCGTTGGCGATGTCGTGTGGCTGGCCACCGGAGCAGGCCAGGTTGAAGCGGTTCTGGATGCCCGGCAGGTTGGCCTGGTTGAGCGAGGCGTTCGCCGAACGGTGGCAGAAGTACGCGTTGTTGTTCGCCGCCGTCCAACCGGGGAAGCCCTGGCTGACGCCGTTGGCGTCAACCACCGGGGTGTACGCCCCGGCGCCCTCGCCACTGATGAAGCTGTCCCCGAGCGCCACCGCGGCGGTGGGCAACGCGGCGGACGCGGGTGCGGGCAGCGCGACGGCGGTCGACAACGCGGCCATGGCGATCGTTAGTCCCGCGGCGAGCGCGGTACGCCGGAACCTGGGCATGGGGGCTCCCATTCATCGAAAGATGAAAGATTCTCTGAGAGCGCGATCAGATCACCCCTGTGCGACGGGCGTCAATGGCCCGTAACAGATTCGTTCGATGAAAGACACGCGCACGTAGGCACCGCGCCGTAGCGCGTCGAGGCTGGTGCGTGTTGGTACCTCGCGGCGCGCGGGGCTACCGCGCGGTCGGGCCGCCGCGTCGGTTCCGCACGGCCGCGCCGACGGCGTTCAGACCGACACCCCAGATCAGCAGTACGCAGAGCCACTGCACCCACCGCAGTGCGCTCATCTCGCCGGAGAGCAGGTTGCGCGCGCTGCCGAACGGGGTGAGCCACGGCTGCGCGGACTCCACGCCTCCCAGCAGCGCGAACAGCACCAGCGGCAGAATGATCGTGGCCAGGAACGCCACCACCGCCGAGCGCAGCAACAGGCCCAGCCCGGTGCCCACCAGGCCGGCGACGATCTGCACCAGCACACTGCCCAGCGCGATCGTTCCGGCGAACCGCCACGGCTCGTCGGCGACGTCGGCCGGGGTGAGGGCCAGCGTGGCGGCGCAGATCAGCACACCGGCGACGCCGATGACGACAGCCGGCAGCCCCACCGCCAGCACGGTGGGCACTACCGGAACGCGGGCAGGCGCCCGTCGCATGTCGCGTACCAGCAGGATGCCGAAGAGCGGCGTCGCGACCGACATCAGGCTCTGGACCGTGCCGGAAAGCTCGGCGAACGTCCGGTCGGCGGGAGCCACCGCCGCGACCAGCGCCACGGCGGCCAGCAGCCCCGCCACCAGGGTGCCCACCAGCAGCCACCACCGGGCCCGGGTGCCGAGGGATCGTCGCGCAGCGTTACCGATCGTCTCGTCTACCTCGACCGCCTCCTGATCTTCTCGACCCGGGCCGGCGTGGAATCGGCGCAACCCCGCGCGCAACCGGCCGCGATCATGCGCGAGCGTACCGGTGACGATGTCTTCACGTGTTCCCGTGATCACCCACTGGTGTTCGTTGGCTCACGTCCGGAGGGCCGCGCGCGGCGGGTCGTGCGGGGCCTCCGGGAGTTGTCCTAGCCTCGGGCTAGGCTCGCTGCGGCGCGCCACGCCGGCTGATGTCGCCGGTGACCGGCAGCACACCGCCGAGACCGGGGAGTACGACCAGTTGACCGCAGAGCCTGACACCCTGTACGGGGCCGATGACCTCACCCACCTTGAGGGGCTGGACGCTGTCCGCAAGCGGCCCGGCATGTACATCGGTTCCACCGATAGCCGTGGCGTGGGTCACCTCGTCAACGAGATCCTCGACAACTCCACCGACGAGGGTGTCGCCGGTCACGCGAGCCACGTCGAGGTGATCCTGCACGCCGACGGCTCGGTGCAGGTCGACGACGACGGCCGGGGCATCCCCACCGACGTGCACGCCAAGTCCGGCATCTCCGGCGTCGAGCTGGTGCTGACCCGGCTGCACGCGGGCGGCAAGTTCGGCGGCTCCGGCTACAAGACCTCCGGCGGTCTGCACGGCGTCGGCGCGTCCGCGGTCAACGCGCTGTCCCGCCGCTTCGACGTGACAGTTCGCCGGGCCGGCAAGACCCACGCGATGTCGTTCCGGCACGGTGTGCCGGGCATCTTCGACGGCGACGGTCCGGACGCCCCCTTCACCGCCGGCCCCGGGCTCCAGGTGACCGGCGCGATGAAGCGCGGCCAGCGCACCGGCACCTCGATCCGCTGGTGGCACGACGCCCGCTACTTCGAGACCGGCGCGGCGCTCGACGTCGACGCCGTCCGGATGAAGCTGCGCAACACCGCGTTCCTGGTCCCCGGCGTGACGTACCTGCTCCGCGACCTGACCGGCGAGGCGCCCGCCGAGGAGCGGTTCCACTACCCCAACGGGCTCAGCGACATGGTGGAGTTCCTCGCTCCGGCCGGCGACCGGCCGGTCTCCGGCATCCTGCTGGTCAACGGCGAGGGCACCTACCGGGAGAACGCCGCCGACGCCAACGGCGTCATGCAGTCCAACGTGCAGCGGCGTGCCGAGGTCGAGGTGGCGTTCCGGTGGGGCACCGGTTACGAGCGCACCGTCGAGTGCTTCACCAACACCATCCGCAACGCGCACGGCGGCACCCACCGCAAGGGCTTCGAGCGGGCCCTCGTCCGCGCGCTCGCCGACGCGATCCGCAACACCCGCGGCCTGCTCAAGGCCAAGGAGGAGCCGCCCACCCTGGACGACGTCCTGGAGGGGATGACCGCGGTGGTGCACGTGCGGATTCCCGAGCCGCAGTTCACCTCGCAGACCAAGGACGAGCTCTCCACCACCGGCATCACCAAGGTTCTCCAGTCGCTGGTCGACGCGCACGTCAAGGCCTGGCTGGAGGACCGGCGCACCAAGGCCGAGGCGCGCACCGTGCTCCAGAAGATCGTCGACGCCGCCCGGGTGCGACTCACCCAGAAACAGCAGAAGGACGCCGCCCGGCGCAAGACCGCGCTGGAGGGCGCGTCCATGCCGCCGAAGCTGGTCGACTGCCGTGCCACCGGGGTGGAACGGAGCGAACTGTTCATCGTCGAGGGAGACAGCGCCCTCGGTTGCTTTACCGGTGACACGAAAGTCGCACTGGCCTCAGGGCAGAGTCGATCCTTCGCTGACTTGGCTGCAGACTGGCAGCGAGGAATCAGCCACTTCGGTTACACGACCAACAAGGCCGGCCGGGTGGTGGTCGCCCCCCTGGTGGAGCCCCGGCTCACCAAGTCTGACGCGCCGTTAGTGCGGGTTACGCTCGACAACGGCGAGTCGGTGCGCTGCACGCCGGATCATCAGTTCCGGCTGCGCGACGGCTCCTACCGTCGGGCTGACTCGCTCGTCGAGGGCGACTCCCTGATGCCCCTGTACCGCCGCCTGTCCAGTAAGGCGGAAGGGCACAACCTCCAGGGCTACGAGCGGGTCTGGATGAACGACCGGGACGAATGGGTCTACACCCACTACCTGACTGACGCGTGGAATCTGCGCCATGGCAAGGACAGCGCAACCAACGGGAATGTCCGTCACCACATCGACATCAACAAGCGCAACAACGACCCGCGCAACCTGCGGCGGATGACCTGGCCGGATCACACCGCACTCCACGCCGCAATGATGGGCGAGCATGTCCACGCCGGTTGGCGGGAGTGGTTCGCCAACGGCGGCCGGGAGTTCCGGTCAGCCATGCTGACGGCTCAGTGGCGGGATCCTGATTTCCGTGAGGCGTGTCTCGCTCGCCTGTTCGCGCTCAATGAGTCGCCAGCGTTTCGCGCTAGATTCGCGAAGGGCTTCCAGGACTGGTACAACGCGCTCGGCGCCGAGGAGCAAGGCGCTTACGCCGAGCGGATGCGTGAGCGGCAGGCCACGTACTGGGCGCACCCTGAGCATCGGGCAGCGGCAGCCGAACGGGTTCGCCAATACTTTGCTGACCCGTCTCGTCGCCAACAGTGGCGCGAGCGCTCGGTGCAACAGTGGCAGGACCACGAATTGCGTACCTGGCGCTCTCGGAAGACTGTAGAGCAGTTTGCGGACCCCGACGAGCGAGACCGCCAGCGCAATGCGGTGTTGGCCTGGCATCGGGACAATCCAGAATTTGGTGATCAACATTCCCGTCGGATGAGGCGGCGGATGACTGATCCGAGCACCGGTCACCTGGCGAAGGTGCAGGCCGGACGTACTCGATACGTCGACAACGTGCCTCGTGAGGAACGCGTCGGCCAGCAGAACGAAGGTCGCCGTCTAGCAGCGCTCCGTCGGCTGGCACCGTTGTTGGCGCATCCCGATGAGGAATTGTCAGCCGCTTACGAAGCCGAGCGGATGCGTACCGCTCGCACCGGCCTCCGCTTCGCGCGGCTTCTAGCCCTGTACGACGGAGATTACGGCCGACTTCGTGACGCCGCGTCGCTTGTCAATCACCAAGTGGTGTCGGTGGAGGTGCTCGACGAGACAGCCGATGTCTACGACCTGACGGTTGACGGGTACCAGAACTTCGCCCTCGAAGCTGGCGTGTTCGTCCACAACAGCGCCCGGGTGGCGCGGACCTCCGAATACCAGGCGCTGCTGCCGATCCGCGGCAAGATCCTCAACGTGCAGAAGGCCAACCTCCAGCAGGTTCTGGACAATGCCGAGTGCGCGGCCATCGTGCAGGTTCTCGGCGCCGGCTCGGGGCGCACCTTCGACCTCTCCGCGCTGCGCTACGGGCGCGTGCTGATCATGGCCGACGCCGACGTGGACGGCGCCCACATCCGAACGCTGCTGATCACCCTGTTCGCCCGGTACATGCGGCCGCTGATCGAGGCCGGGCGGCTCTACGCCGCGATGCCGCCCCTGCACAAGATCACCACCAAGGGGCGCAATCCGCAGACCGTCTACACCTACACCCAGGTCGAGATGGAGACGACGGTCCGCAAGCTGGAGAAGTCCGGCAAGCAGATCGTCACCCCCATCCCACGGTTCAAGGGTCTCGGTGAGATGGACGCCGACGAGTTGTGGGACACCACGATGAACCCGGCCACCCGTGCCGTCCGCCGGATCACCCTCGACGACGTCGACGCCGCCGAACGCATCCTCGAACTGCTGATGGGCGAGAAGGTCGAGCCGCGTCGCAACTGGCTCATCGACTCCGCCGACCGGGTCGACCGGGAAGCGATCGACGCATGATCACCTGTCTTGTTCGAGTGGAGAGCTGAGTCATGGCACGCCGTAAGGAAAACAAGGTCGATCTCTCCTCGTTCGACCAGGCCGGCGCGCGGGTCTTCGACAACCCGCTGGTCACCGAGGTCTCCGACTCTTACCTGGAGTACGCGTTCTCGGTCATCCACTCCCGTGCCCTGCCCGATGCCCGCGACGGCCTCAAGCCCGTGCACCGGCGCATCCTCTGGTCGATGTACGAGCAGGGCTACCGCCCCGACCGCGGGCACGTGAAGTCTGCCCGCATTGTGGGCGACTGCTTCGTTGCCGGCACCCTCGTCTCTACGCCCGACGGATTGCGGGCCATCGAGGAGATCGAGGTCGGGGATCTCGTGCTGGACGGCGACGGAGCCTCCGTGCCGGTGAATGCCGTGTACCGGAACCCGACTTCCGACCTCGTACGCGTCACCTGGAGCAATGGGCACACGATGCTCGTCACCCCGGGCCAGCGCTTCCGCGTGGTCGCCGATGACCTCTCACTTCGATGGGTGGAGGCTCAGGATCTCGCGGGGCAGTTGGCGTTGGCGTACGGGAGCCGCCGCCATGCGGTGTCGACGCCCGCCGGTGACGTCTACGACTATGTGCGCGGGCTGCTGGTGGCTGAGGGCTTCCCTGCTCATCGGTCTCGTGAAGCGGACGGCCGGGTCCGGATCCACATGTGCGACGTCGAGCCGCTGGATGTCGCTCACGGCTGGGCCATCGCCAGTGGAGTGAACGTCTCCCGAGGTAAGCGCGAGGCGCGCAACCCCCTCCATCGCGACCAGCACATTCTGACCTTCAGCCGGCACGAGGGGTTGCTGGAGGCCACACGTCCGCTCAGCCGGGACAAGCACGTGCCGGGCGACATCATCGCGAACCGGTCGGCGTGGGTGCCGTTCCTCGCCGGCTTCTTCGACGGGGACGGCTACGTCCGTAAGCGGTTCAGGGAGATCGTCTTCGTCAGCACGAGCGAGGTGCTGGTGCGGCAGATCTACGCCATGCTCGCCGACCTGGGGCTGCACGGGCACCACTGGACGAGCGGTCGCTCCTCCGCGGGTAACCCGCTCTTTGGTCTCTCGGTCAGCGGTCGGGACGCCACTGACCTTGCCCGGTTGTTGCTGCCATGGGTGCGGACCGGATACAAGCACGAGGGCTTGCAGCGGGTTGCCGAGATCGGCTACGAGTACAGCGGCAAGCAGGGCAACGACCGGTTGCCGTACGGTCCGGTCATCGCGGAGTTCACGGCAGCGCACCAGGGCGGCGGGTGGTTCCGGGACCAGGACGGACAGGCGTTCCGTGACTCGCTCTCGGCGCGAGGTGGCCCGAAAGTGCGGTATGGCAAGGACCGCAATGGCGTTCCGCTCGCGGATCGGTCGTTCCAGTTGGAGCGTGCGGTACGAGACGGCTGGATCCACAAACTCCACCGCCTTGGCTCACCGCTCGCTGCTCGGCTCGACGCGTTGGTCGGCAGTTCGTTCCTGCGGGTCACGTCGGTTGAGGCGGTTTCGCCCGACGTCACGTACGACATCCAGGTCGGCAGTGATGAGCACGCGTTCGTCGCCGAGGGCTATGTCGTTCACAACTGCATGGGAAAGTACCATCCGCACGGCGACACGGCGATCTACGACGCCATGGTCCGCCTCGCGCAGGACTTCTCCCTCAACGTGCCACTCATCGATGGGCATGGAAATTTTGGATCTCCAGACGATGGTCCGGCCGCCAGCCGCTACACGGAAGCGCGGATGTCCCGCGAGGCCATGCTGCTCGTCGGTGAGCTGGGCGAGGACACCGTCGACGTCGAGCCCAACTACGACGGGTCGCTGACCCAGCCGACCGTGCTGCCGGCGGCCTTCCCCAACCTGCTGGTCAACGGCGCGTCCGGGATCGCGGTCGGGATGGCCACCAACATGATCCCGCACAACCTGGCGGAGGTCGTCTCGGCGGCCCGCTGGCTGATCAACCACCCGGACGCCACTCTGGACAAACTCATGGAGTTCGTCCCCGGCCCCGACCTGCCCACCGGTGGCGTGCTGCTCGGCCTCGACGAGGTGCGCCGGGCGTACGAGACCGGGCGCGGCGTGGTGCGGATGCGCGGCAAGGTGGAGATCGGGCCGATCGAGGGCAGCCGGGGCCGTCAGGCGATCACCGTGGTCGAGCTGCCCTATGGCGTCGGCGCGGAGAAGGTCATCGCGGCGATCACCAACGAGGTCACCAAGACCAAGCGGCTGACCGGCATCGCCGACGTCAAGGACCTCACCGACCGGGAGAGCGGCACTCGGCTCGTCGTCGAGTGCAAGGTCGGGGTCAACCCGCAGGCACTGCTCGCCGACCTGTACCGGCTGACCCCGCTGGAGCAGTCGTTCGGCGTCAACAACCTGGTCCTGGTCGACGGGCAACCGCGCACGCTGGGCCTCAAGGCGCTGCTGGAGGTCTTCCTGGCCCACCGGTACGAGGTGGTCACCCGGCGCACCTCGTACCGTCGGCGCAAGCGTCAGGAGCGGCTGCACCTGGTCGACGGCCTGCTGATCGCTCTGCTGGACATCGACGAGGTGGTCCGGCTGATCCGGGGCAGCGACGACGCGCAGGCCGCGAAGGACGGGCTGATGAGCCGGTTCGGTCTCTCCGACATCCAGGCCACGTACATCCTGGACACTCCGTTGCGCCGGCTGACCAAGTTCGACCGGATCGAGCTGGAGACCGAGCAGGAGCGGCTGCGCGCCGAGATCGCCGAGCTGAGCAAGATCCTCGATGACGAGCGGGTGCTCAAGAAGGTGGTCTCCGACGAGTTGTCGGCAGTGGTCAAGCAGTTCGGCACCGAACGTCGTACGACGCTTGTCGACGGTGACCTGAAGGAGGTGTTGGCCGCGTCCGCGCCGGCCGGCCCGCTGGAGGTCGCCGACGACCCGTGCCAGGTGATCCTCTCCGCGACCGGGCTGGTCGCCCGGACCGCGGCCGAGTCGGAGGAGAGCTCCGAGGGGCGCCGCCGCAACGGCCGGGTCAAGCACGACACGGTACGCGCCATCGTGCACTCCACCGCCCGTGGTCGGGTGCTGCTGTTGACCAGCGCCGGCCGGGCGTTCAAGGTCGATGTCCTGCCGCTGCCGGTGTTGCCGGAGCAGGCGGGCACTGTGTCACTGCGTGGCGGTATGTCCGCGGCCGAGCTGGTGCCGTTGGCGGCGGGGGAGACCGTCGTCGGCCTGGCCCCGCTCGGCGGCCAGGCGGAGGGCTCACCGGGGTTGGCGCTGGGCACCCGGCAGGGCGCGGTGAAGATCTGCGCGCCGGAGTGGCCGGTCCGCTCCGACGAGTTCGAGGTGATCGGTCTGCGCGACGGTGACGAGGTGGTCGGGGCGACCTGGCTGACCGACGGCACCGAGACGCTGACCTTCGTCACCTCGGAGGCGTCGCTGTTGCGCTTCCCCGCCGGGCTGGTCCGTCCGCAGGGCCTCAAGGGCGGCGGTATGGCCGGCATCAACCTGCCGGCCGGGGCGCGGGTGGCGTTCTTCGGCGCGGTGCGCACCGACGACCCGGGGCATGGCGAGCCGATGGTCGTCACCTCCACCGGCGCGACGGTCAAGGTGACGCCGTTCAAGGCGTACCCGGCGAAGGGCCGGGCGACCGGCGGCGTGCGCGCGCACCGCTTCCTCAAGGGTGAGACGGACGTGGCCGTTGCCTGGGTGGGCCCGCGACCGGTCGGCGCGACCGCCACCGGCGACCCGGTGGAGCTGCCCGCGGCGGATCCGCGCCGCGACGGCAGCGGCTTCGCGGTGATGCTCGGCCCAACGGTGGTCGGCCACCTGATCGAACGCGACTGACCCCCGGGCGGGCCCGCCGGCCCTCACGGCCCGGCTCCAAGATCCGAGCAACTTCGGGGAAGTTGCTGCCTGCGGCACGTCGGAGGCAGCACTTTCCCTGAAGCTGCCCGGATCTTGGCGTCTGAAGCGCCCGCCGGGGCGGAGTGAGCGCCGCCATCCGGGTCCGGTCGAGGCGTGAGCTGCGCCGGCACCCGGATCCTCGGAGTGGAACTCGGCGACGAGGCCGTCCGGCTCGGGCCTTGTCAGGCGACGTTGTGGGGGCGGAACTGGACGCTCACCCGGGGGCCCACCGGGCGGGTGGTCTTGGGGATGGCGTGTTCCCAGGTGCGTTGGCAGGAGCCGCCCATGACGATCAGGTCGCCGTGCCCCACCGGGAAGCGCATGCTCTCGCCTCCGCCGCGCGGGCGCAGCAGCAGCGGTCGGGGTGCTCCGAAGGAGACGATCGCGACGATGGTGTCGGTGTGCGCCGAGCGGCCGATGGTGTCGCCGTGCCAGGCCACGCTGTCGCGCCCGGAGCGGTAGAGGCACATGCCGGCGGTGACGAAGGGCTCGCCCAACTCGGGCGCGTAGTGCCCGGTCAGCGCGGCCCGCGCGGCGGTGAGCACGGGGTGGGGGAGTTGCCTCGCGCCGTCGTACCAGCAGAGCAGGCGGGGCACGTCGACCTCGGCGTCATACATGGTGCGCCGTTCGGCACGCCACGGCACCTCGGTGAGCAGGGTGTCGAGGACCGTGTCGGAGCCGCGCACCCAGCCGGGGAGGTGGTCGACCCAGGCGCCCCGGCTGAGCTGGTGCCGGCGGATCTGGCCGGGCAGCGGCCCCAGGGTCGGCCCGGCGTCGGCCAGGTCGAGCATCGACGGCTGGTAGGCGGCCTGCGTCATGCAGCCACCCTAGCAGCACTTTCGTACACCCGTGCTAGCAGCGAGCCGTGCCGGTCAGCCGGTGACGGCGGCGGTGCGTACGGCGTCGAACACCGCGTCCACCACCCGCGCCCGGCCCTGCCCGTCGACGGTGGACCAGGCGCGGGCGGCGAGTGCCGCGCGCCGCTGCGGCGAGCTGAGCAGACCGTGCAGGGTCCGCGCCGCCGTCGCGCGGGCGGCTCGCCCGGCAACCCCGCCGGCGGTCAGCTCCGGCAGCTCGCCGAGGCCGGCGGCCAGGCCGTGCCGCACCACCCGGGTGTACGACTCACGTTGGTTGTCGACCACGCAGACCAGGGCGCTCGGTGCGCCGAGGCAGCAGAGTTCCCAGGTGGAGGTGCCGGCGGCGCTCACCACCAGGTCCGCTCCGGTGATCAGTGCCGGCAGCGAGGTGGTGGGCGGGACCGGCCGGATGATCTGCCCCCGGCCGGGGGCGACATCCTCGACCTCCGCCTCGATCTCGGGTCGCCCGACGATGACAGTGAGGTCCATCGGGTGACCGGTGGCCACCAGCACCCGGGTCAGGACCGGGGCCGCGCCGACCGCGTCGGTGCCGCCGAAGAACGCCAGCACCCGGGGTCGGCTGACCGCCGTGGCGGGCGGGACGACCGGCGGCCGAGCGCTGATCACGGTGTCGCGCAGGAGCGCGTACCCACTCCCGGCGAGCAGCCGACCGGGCAGCCTCGCCCCAAGACCCGACCCCGGCCCCGCCAGTTCCGCTCCGAAGTTCTGGTCGAGGTAGAGGTCCGCGGCCTGGCCTCGGCTGTCGCCGTCGATGATGGCGAGGGTGTACACGCCGGCGGCGCGCAGGGCGCCGGCCCCGGTCGGGTCCAGGTCGTAGGAGTCGAGGACCAGCACGTCCAGCTGGTGTCGGCGGGCTGCCTCGACCAGTTCGGCCGCCGAGTCCGGGCCGGGGAGCAGTGGGATGCCGCGCGCGGCCAGCTCCGCGGTGGCCCAGTCGAGCCGTTCGATGGTGCCGAACACGGTGACGTCGGCGCCCCGGGAGAGGAACTCCTCGGCGAGCGCCAGGCAGCGGACGAGGTGGCCGACGCCGCGCTGGGGCCCGGCGTCGCAGCGCAACCCGACCTTCAGGGTGCTCAGGACTCCTCCAGCTGCTTCTGTCGTACGTCGGCGTTGAGCGCGCGCAGCCGGGGCTGACCGTCGAGCCAGTCGGCGAGCTTGGCCAGTGGCACGCTGACGTCACCGAAGTGATCGATGATCGCGCTGACCAGCGCCCAGTCCTGCTCGGTGTCGAGGGTCAGCCGCAGCGCGGAGCGGTCCGGGGTGAGTGTCACCCCGAGCACCCGGAACAGCTCCGGATGGGTGTACGCGTACGAGGTGACGTGCACCCGGTGGTGGTCGGTGGCGAGCCGGCCCAGGGTGCGGAGCGTCTCCGCTCGGATGATCTCGACGTCCAGTCCTCGGGGCAGGGTCCGGGCGATCGACGTGCTCGCGTAGTCCAGCCCGGGGACCGCCCGGTACACCGACGCGACCAGTGTGATGATCTCCGGGTCGAGCAGCGGGCAGTCGGCGGTGAACCGCATGACGGCGTCTCCCGGGTGCGCCGCGAGGGCGCCCACGAAGCGGTCCAGCACGTCGTCGACCGGCCCGCGGTGGCACGGCACGTCGAGTCGGGCGCACTCGGCGGCCACCGCGTCGTCGACTGCGTCGGTGCTGGTGGCGACCACCAGGTCGGCCAGGACGCCGCTGTCCCGGGCGGCGCGGACCACCCGGCCCAGCACGGAACGGCCGGCGAGCGGGCGGAGCACCTTGCCGGGCAGCCGGGACGAACCCATGCGCGCCTGCACGATGCCGACGATCCGTGGCCCCGCGTCGTGCGCGGACACCCCGGGCATCGGTACGCCGGTCACTGCTGCTCCTCCTGCTTCGGTGCGAGCACCGCGGTGGCCCGGCGTTTGGCGGCGCGGGCGCCCCGTTTGGCCAGCCGGGCCGGGGTGATGGCGAGCCGGCCCACCCGGTAGCTGAGCGACCCGCTGAGCAGGCCGATCGTCGTCTCGGCCCGGCGTAGCGCCCGTTCCCGCGAGGTGAGCAGCTCCTCGGTCCACGCGGTCAGCGCGGCCAGCCGGGTGAGTTCCTCGCGCTGGCGCAGCCACGCCTCGCGCAGTTGCTGGTAGCTCTGCCCGTCGACCGGCGGGTCGGTCGGCGCGACGGCGTGCAGCTCGGTGGCGAGGTCGACAGTGCCGCCGGCGTCCAGCCCGTGCAGCGCCGCGGTGACGGCAGCCTCGGCCTCCACCGCCTCGCTGACGGTCGCGCGGTCGAGGTCGTGGCCGGCGAGTCCGCCGAGCACCACGGTCAGGCCCGCGACGTCGAGAGTGGACGACCACGGATGGGCGTACCCGCCGGTGAGCAGGCCCGCGGCGAAGCGCCACAGCCCGCGGGCCAGCACCACGTCGCCAGGCAGCGCGGCGGTGGCCCGCCAGCTCGGGTCGAGCACCGCGTACCGCTCGCCGTCGACCACCACGTTGTCGGTGCCGGCCAGGGCCGCCGCGCCGGCGATCCGGCCGTCCGCGTCGGCCTGGTCGGCGAGCCAACCCGCGTACCCGTGCAGCAGCGCGCGCAGGGTGGCCAGGTCGCGGCGCAGGGCCGCGTCGAGCAGCAGGGTACGCAGCAGCCGGCCGGACGGCACCGGTCCGGACAGCGCGTCCGCGTCCCGGTAGGCGGCCTCGCGGCTGGCGAACGGCGCGACGCTCGGCGTCTTCTCGTCGGCGGCCGGGGTGAGCCCCCAGCGCCAACCGGAGGGTCCGTGCAGCACCTCCAGCACACCGATGCCGGGGCGACCGGTCTGCGTCAGCGCCACCGGCAGGTCCCGGGCGACGGCCGGCGGGGTCGGGTCGGCGGCGTCGGCGGGCCGGTGGGCGAGCGTCAACCAGGCCGGTGCGAGGTCGGCGGCACGCCCGGCGTGCAGCGCGTCCACCGCCAGCCGGGCCGGGTCCTGGAGCACTGTGACGGTGGCGAAACCCCCGGCGCAGGTGCCGTGCAGCACCGCGTCGAACAGGCCGGAGCCCGCGTCCCGGTCGAGGTGGTCGGCGTCCAGCAGCGCCGTCGGGGTGCTGACATCGGGGTACGCGGCCCAGCACGCGACCGGCCGCAGCCCCACCGCGCCGAGCCGTTCGCGCAGCTGGTCCCGGTTGGCCGGGTGGGCGCGGTCCAGCACCCCGCCGATCATCCAGGCGGAGTCGTCGCGCAGGGCGTACCAGGGGGTGGTGTCGACCAGCCGGTGCAGGCCCAGCGGGTTGTCCAGGCGCAGCAGCAACGCGCCACCCGGTCGCACCGCGGCGACGAGTCGGGCCAGCACGCCGTCCCAGCCGAGCCGGGTGCCCTCCACGGACTCCACCGGGTCCAGCCCGGCGGCCGCGATCACCACGTCGTACGTCTCGTCGGCGGGCAGCCCGGCCGGACCGCCCACCACCACACGGGCGGCCCGGTGCGCCAGCGCCACCGCGTCCGGGTGGCTGCGCAGCAGGCAGGTCACCTCGGCGTGGGTGAGCTGGTCGAGCAGCGCCGGGTCGTGTGGACCGGCCACCAGGACCCGGGCGCCGGGCGGCACCAGCCGGGCGGCCAGCGCGGCGAGCGGCCCACCGTTGGCCAGCCGTTCCTGCGGCAGGTCCGACCAGGCCAGCATCTCGCCGCCCGGCAGGGTGATCCGGCCGGCGGGTGCCGTCTCAGTCGTCACGGTCTTCCTCTTCCTCCTGGAGGTTCGCCCAACCGAGCAGCTCGCGCAGCTCGGCCGGCGTGCAGCGGTGGTCGGTGCCCAGCTCGGCGCGGGCGATCTCGACCGCGGTCGGCAGGTCGACAGTGGTGCCGTGCAGCTGCGGCCACTGCCGCCGGATCCGGGCGGTGCCGCCGAAGGTCGGGTCCTCGTTGGACAGGATCATCGGGTCGCCGTAGACCGCCGGTTCGCACCCCGCCGCGATGCCGTAGAAGATCGCGCTGGTCAGACGGTTGGATGCTACCCGGCGGTGCCGGCGCAGCTCGGTGAGCTGCCGGTCGAGGAACTCCGGGTCGGTGTCCTTCCACCAGTGCCCCCGGTAGCCGTGGCAGATCACCCGGAACCCGGCGCGCTCGTAGAGCCGGCGCACGTTGCGCATCCGGTACTCGTGCCAGTAGAGGCAGACCGTGACCGGGCCGGGCTCGGTGGCCTGGATGAGGGCGATCAGTTTGCGGTGGTCGCCCTTGACGTGCTGGCCCTCCCAGCCGTGGAACGGGTACCAGATGGTGCCCTCCCGCTCGTCGGCCGGCGGTTCCTCGGGTCGCAGGGCCAGCAGGTAGCTGAACGGCGCGCCGATGACGACCACGTTGCGTCGCCCCACCGACCAGGCCCGGCGGCGGGTCTGCTCGGACCAGAGCAGGCTGGGGGTGCGTTCGGCGTACGGGTGCCCGGGGGCGAGGCCGTCGCCGATGTTCCAGCCGTGCTGCACGTACCCGTTGATCCGTGGTGGGTGCCGGTCGCCGAGGCCGGCGTACCGGGCCAGCACGTGCGCGTGGCCGTAGAAGTGGTTGGCGTGGTGCATCAGGTTCCCATCAGGCGGCGGAACGCGCCGAGCCGACCCGTACCGCGGCGGTCAGCGCGTCGATGACGCGATCCTGGTCGGCGTCGCTGAGCCCCGGGTAGAGCGGCAGCGACAGCTGCTGGGAGTAGAACGACTCGGCCACCGGGCAGGACCCGCGCCGGTATCCCAGGTCGGCGAAGGCCGGGTGCCAGTGCACCGGGATGTAGTTGACCTGGACCCCGATGCCGGTGGCGCGCATCCGGTCGTACACCTCGCGGCGACGACCGTCGAGCACCCGGATCGGGTAGAGGTGCCAGGCCGGGTCGGCCCACGACTTGCGGGTCGGCAGCAGCACACCGTCCAGGTCGGCCAGCGCCTCGTCGTAGCGGGCGACCAGGGCCCTGCGGCGGGCGGTGAACTCGCCGAGCCGACGCAGTTGGCTGCGGCCCAGGGCGCAGAGCACGTCCGGGAGGCGGTAGTTCAGCCCGAACTCGTGCACCTCCTGGTGCCAGCCGCCCTCGTCCGGGAACCGCAGGTCGTCGGGGTCGCGGATCACGCCGACGCCACGGAACCGGCGGGCCCGCCTCAGGATCTCCGGGTCCAGCGCCGCGACGGCGCCGCCCTCGGCGGTGGTCAGGTTCTTGGTGGGGAAGAACGAGAACGTGGTCAGGTCGGCGAGCGAACCGACCGGCCGACCGTGGTACGTCCCGCCGATCGAGTGCGCCGCGTCGGCGAGCAGCAGCGCGTCGCTGCCCTCGACCGACTTGCGCAGCGCGTCGTAGTCGGCGGGGTGGCCGGCGTAGTCGACGGCGGCGACGACAGTCGTCCGGGAGGTGACCGCGGCGGCGGCCGCCGCCGGGTCGAGGCAGAACGTCTCGTCGTCGACGTCGGCGAACACGATCTTCGCGCCGAGGGCGACCGCGCTGCTCGCGGTCGCCACGAACGTCATCGGCGGGACGACCACCTCGTCGCCCGGTCCCACCCCGGCCGCCGCGTACGCCACGTGCAGGGCCGCGGTGCCGTTGGAGACGGCGGCGACGCCGACCCCGCCGGTCCACCGGGCGAGGTCGGCCTCGAAGGCGTCGACCTGCGGACCGGTGGTGAGCCAGTCGCCGCGCAGCACGTCGGCGACGGCCGCGATGTCGTCCTCGCTGATCGACTGCCGGCCGTACGGGAGCATCCCCGTCATCCGTTGATGCCGAGCATGTCGCGCAACTGCTCGACGGTGAGCCACTCGTCGTTGGTGTCCGACTGGTAGGCGAAGCCGTCCGGCACCGGGTCGCAGTCGGCCGGCGGCTGGTAGCCCCAGGTGGCGATTGTCGGCTGGACGATGAACCGGCCGTCGGCGCGTAGCGTCCGCCGGCTGTCGTCGGGCGCGATCATCTCCTCGTGCAGCTTTTCGCCCGGCCGGATCCCGACCTCGTGGGTGGTGGCGTCCGGGGCCACGGCCTCGACCAGGTCGAGGATGCGCATGCTCGGGATACGCGGCACGAACAGCTCGCCACCCTGCATCTGGTCGAACGAGTCCATGACGAACTGCACGGCCTGGTCCAGCGTGATCCAGAAGCGGGTCATCCGCTTGTCGGTGATCGGCAGGCTCTTGCCCTCGGCGGCCAGCCGGCGGAACAGCGGGACGACCGAGCCGCGGCTGCCCACCACGTTGCCGTAGCGCACCACCGCGAACCGGGTGGGGTGCTGGGCGGCGTAGTGGTTGGCCGACACGAACAGCTTGTCGCCGACCAGCTTCGTCGCGCCGTACAGGTTGATCGGGCTGGACGCCTTGTCGGTGGAGAGCGCGATGACCTTCTTGACGCCGGCCTCGATCGCCGCGTCGACGACGTGCTGCGAGCCGGTGATGTTGGTGGCGATGTACTCCGAGGGGTTGTACTCCGCGGTGTCCACCTGCTTCAGCGCGGCGGCGTGCACCACGTGGTCCACGCCGTGCATGGCCCGGGTGAGGCGGTGCCGGTCCCGGATGTCGCCGATGAACCAGCGCAGCCGCGGGTCGTCGCCGAGTTGCTGGCGAAGCTCGTACTGCTTGAGCTCGTCGCGGGAGAACACCACCACTCGGGCGGGGTCGGCCTCGTTGAGGATGTGCCGGAGGAACGTCCTGCCGAAGGAACCAGTTCCCCCGGTGATCAGAATGGACGATCCATTCAACTCACTCAATGTGGTGCTCCCGTGTTCGTGGATGAACGAGCGGCCCTGGGCCAGCCGACCGGGGCCACACGCTAGCCATGGCGGGTTAACTCCTCGGCGCTCGCGGGTGAACCGCAACCTCTGCTCCCGTGAATGCCGGACACCGGGTAGGCGAACACTTCCGACCGTCCCGGATGTGGGCTGACCTGGCCGGATCGGGCCGTTACAGTGACCGCGCGAACGACCCGGCGGCCCTGCGCGCCGCCGGGTCCCGCGTTCACCCGACATCCACACCAGCTCCGTGCGAGCGGGCCACCCCGGGCGTCACCGACGCCGGCCGGCGGGCCCGTCGGATCGGCGCGGGCCCGGTCCGGCCGGCAATCCTGGAGGCGTTGATGGCACCCGGTAGTGACGTGATCGAACGGCCGATGGTGGCGGCCGGGACGCCGGGCGGCCCGTCCGCCAGGCGTTGGCTGGTGCCGCTGCTGCTGGTCGTCGGTTGGGTGCTCAGCGTGGCCTGGCGGATGTGGTTGTCCCGGCACATCGTGCTGCCGATCGCGCACACCGACGAGGACAGTTACCTGAACACCGCCCGCGCGCTCGCCGGCGGCCCGGGGGGCTTCAGCAGCGAGAACCAACTGCTGCGCCGGGTCGGCTACCCGATGCTGATCTCGCCGGCGTTCCTCGGGGACCGGGACTTCACCGACAGCTACCGGATCGTCCAGCTGATCAACGCGATGGTGAACTCGGCGCTGCTGCCACTGGCGTACCTGTTCGGTCGCCGCCTGTTCCAGCTGCGCCGCTCGTACGCGCTGCTCGGCGCGGTCGTGGCGGCGACCCTGCCGGCCACCGCCTTCTACGCGGGCGTCGCCATGATCGACGCGGTGATGGCGCCGCTGGTGGTCGCCTGGCTGCTCGCGGTGCACCGCTGGATCGCCCGACCCGGCCCGCTCGCCGCCGCCACCGTCGGCCTGCTGGTCGGCGGGTTCCATCTGCTGCACTCCCGGGGCCTGGTGATCGTGGCCGTGCACGCCGGGCTGGTCCTGCTGCTCGTCGTCCGCCGCCGGATCAGCCCGCCCGCGGTGCTCGCGGCGCTGCTGCCGGTGCTCGCCATGGCGCTCGTCAACGAGGCCACCATCCGCCACCTCGGCGGCAAGGTCTACCTGCTCGGTAGCACCCCCAGCGGCAGCACGGTAGCGGCGCTCGCCTCCGCGCAGGACGTGGCCCGGGTGAGCGCGGCGGTCACCACCCAGCTCTGGTACCTCGTGGTGATCACGTTCGGGATGGCCGGGGTGGCCTGGGCCGGCGCCGTGCGCGAGCTGTGGCGGCCACGGCACGGCGACGCGGCCCGCTGGACGATGGGCGTGGCGCTGGTGGTGACCGTCGGAGTGGCCGGCGGCGCGTCGGTGATCCTGTCCGGCATCACCGGCAAGCCGCTGGACGCGATCTACGGCCGCTACGTGCAGATGCTGGCGCCGTTCTGGCTGTTGGTCGGGCTGGGGGTGCTGTTCACCGCCGGCCGCCGGGTGGTGCTGCGCCGGGCGGCCGTCGCGGTGGCCCTGCTGGTCGCCGGCGGCGCGGTCATCGCCGTCCGGCTCGCCTACGTGGCCAGTCAGGGCCACGAGCTGCGCTACGGCGGTTTCAGCGCGCCGGAGTTGATGGTGTTGACCGGGGGGTGGCGGGAACTGCGGCCGGTGACCGGGACGTTGGTCGGCATCGCCGGCTGCGTACTGCTCGTCGCCGCGGTCCGGGTGCCCCGCCTGCGGCTGCCGGTCCTCGGTGCCCTCGTGGTGGTCAACCTCGTCACCATGCAGGTCATCGAGCAACGGATCGTGCGGCCGTTCGTCGCGAGCGCCACACCGACGCCCCGGGTGGCCGACGTCGGCGTACGCCCCGGCGAGCGGGTGTGGGCCTCGACCGGCGTGCACTACGTCCTCCGGTTCAACCTCAGCCACCAGGTGACCTGGACCGACGTCCGGTGGTTCGGCGACCAGCAGCCGCCGGCCGCGGCGCAGGTCGTGTTCGCCCGCTGGGCGCCCGGGCAGGCCGACGACTGGGACGGCACGGCGTACGGCTTCGTCCGGCTCGGTGGCAACCCGGAGCAGCACTGGGCGGCCTGGCGGCGCGCCTGACCCGGCACGTCCCGGCGGACACCGCTATTCGTGAACGGCGGATGTCCACCGGGAGCACGGTCGGTTAATGGTTCCGGTCCATTACGGAAAAGTGTCTGACAATCAGCGCTGACGACGGTCCGCCCGAGCCAGGGAAATCGGGATGACGGTGATTTCCCGGCCGTCGGACAGCTCCTGTCGCGGGGTGCCCTCGACGAATCGGAAACGTCGGTTCATCTGCCGTACGACGGTATTGTGGCCGAGCACCTCCCCGTCCAGGCGATCCAGGTGCAGCCCGTCGAAGGCGTACTCGACGGCCTCCCGCATGACACCCAGCCAGGCCGGCAGTGTCTCGCCCCGACCGGCCAGCCCGTCGGCGTCCAGATAGAAGCCCCACGCGCCGCTGCGAGGGCCGTCCAGCCGCAGGTCGAAGAAGGTGACCACACCGCAGGGGTGGTCGTCGTGGACGTACACCAGCACCCGCCGGGACGGGTCGTCGCGGACCGCCGACCACCACCGGGCGTGCTCCTCGGCGGTGATCTCGTGACTGGTCTTGCTGACCTGCCGATTGGTTTCCTGATTACGCCAGGACAACATCAGATGAACGTCGTCCGCCGTCGCTTCGCGCAGCACCTGCGTCTCGCTTTCCTCGCCGTTCACGTCGGGTCTCGGCACCTTACCCGGGCCTACCGGGAAACCAGATATCCATTCGTTGGGTTGTAGACTGCGGCGCATGAACGAATTGAGTCGCGCGCAGATCCGCGACCTCATGGCTCAGGTGCTGAAGAACCAGGACAGGGAGCTGCCCGCGGACGACGCGGCCCCGTTGCGGGAGATCGGCTTTCGGTCGCTCGACTTCTCCGAGCTGGCCCTGCGGGTGGAGGACGAGACGGGGGAGGAGCTCAACTTCGACGCCCCCGGGCTGCGTCGCATCGCCACCGTCGGGGACGTCCTCGACTTCCTCGTCGAGCTGCAACACCAGTGACCGTCGCGACGTCACGCCACCTCGCGCACCCGGAACCGGCCGGTGTGGACAACCGGCTCGTCGTCGGTGGCGCCGCGCTGACCTGGCGTTCGCTGCCGACGCCCACACTGCCCGACTCGGCGGCGGTGCTCGCCCACTCCGCCGTACACGCGCTCGCCGCGGCGCGGCAGCACGCCGTGCACGGCACCGAGCTGCTGCTCAGCACCGCGAGTCGGGTCGACACGGCGATGCGGACCGAGCTGCTGGAGGCCGGGTTCACCGTCAGCGTCCTCGACGGCGACGGCGTGCACCGCAGTGCCCCGGCCCGGCCACGAGCCGCCGAGCCCGGCCGGCTGTGGCTGCTGACCTCCGGCTCGACCGGGCGACCGAAGCGGGTCGGGCACACCCTCGACACGCTGACCACCGTACGGGCCGACCAACCCGACCGGACCTGGCTCTGCCCGTACGCCCCGGGCACGTACGCCTGGTGGCAGGTGGTCACCCTGTCGCTGACCCAGCCCGGTCAGCACCTGGTGGTGGTCGAGCCCGACGAGTTGGACGACTGGCCCACGGTCGCGGCAGCCCACGGGGTCGACGCGGCGTCGGGCACCCCGACCTTCTGGCGACGCACCCTCTACCGTGACGCCGACGCCCTCTCTCGGGTGCCGCTGCGCCAGCTCACCCTCGGCGGCGAGCCGGTGGACCAGGCGATCCTGGACCAGCTGCGGGAGGTCTTCCCGACCGCCCGGATCTCCTGGATCTACGCGTCCTCCGAGGTGGGGGCGTCCATTGTGGTGCACGACGGCCGGGCCGGGTTCCCGGTCGACTGGCTGGACCGGCGAACTCCGGGCCGGCCGACGCTGTCCGTCCGCGATGACGAGTTGGTGGTCACCTCCCCGTACCACGGCGCCGGTCTCGCCGGCCCGATCCGTACCGGCGACCGGGTGCAGGTGCTCGACGGCCGGGTGCTGATCACCGGCCGACTGGACTCCGACGAGATCAACGTCGGCGGCAGCAAGGTCTCCGCCGGCATGGTCCGCAACGTGCTGGCCGGTCACCCGGCGGTGGCCTGGGCCCGGGTGACCGGCCGCCGCGCTCCGGTGCTCGGACGGATGGTAGTCGCCGAAGTGGTCCTCGCCCCCGCCCCCGACACCGGTGTGCCGGACGAGGCCG
Organism: Micromonospora sp. NPDC005220; assembly: GCF_040607895.1. Lineage (NCBI taxonomy): Bacteria > Bacillati > Actinomycetota > Actinomycetes > Micromonosporales > Micromonosporaceae > Micromonospora > Micromonospora sp. NPDC005220. The sequence goes on along the minus strand of NZ_JBEXHP010000015.1, from coordinate 11,057 downwards.
CGCTGGTCCGCTGGTGCGCCGACCGGCTTCCCGAGCACGCGGTGCCGCGCCGCATCCGCGTGCTGACCGACATTCCTGTCAAGGAGACCCTGAAGAGCGATGTCTGAGCCCGCCGACACCCAGCTCGTTCCGCCCAGTTCCGTGGTCCTCGTCTCCGGCGGTTCCCGTGGCCTGGGCCTGGCCATCGTCACCGACCTGCTCGACGCGGGCGTACGGGTGGCCGCGTTCGCCCGCACCATCACCCCGGAGCTGGAGAAGCTCGCCGCCGAGCACCCCGACCGGGTCCATGTCGGCTCGGTGGACGTCACCGACCTGCCCGCCGCGCAGAGCTTCGTCCGTGCGGTGGAGCAACGCCTCGGCCCGATCGACGGCATCGTCAACAACGCCGCCATGGGGCAGGACTCCCTGCACGCGCACACCGCCACCGACGACATCGCCCGGATCATCGAGACCAACCTGACGGCCCCGCTCCAACTGACCCGGCTGGTGATCCGCCGGATGCTGGCCAAGGGGCTGCGCGGGCGGATCGTCAACATCACCTCGATCTGCGGGCAGCGCGGTTTCCCCGGCCTCGTCGCGTACTCGGCCACCAAGGGCGGGATGGACGCCGCCACCCGCTCGCTGGCCCGGGAGTTGGGCGGCCGGATGCTGGTCAACTCGGTCGCGCCCGGCTTCTTCGCCTCGGAGATGTCCGCCGTGCTCGGTCCGACGCAGCTCGACCAGATCGTGCGCCGCACCCCGACCGGTCACCTGACCGAGCCGGAGGAGGTCACCCCGGTGGTGCGGATGCTGTTGCGTGAGCACACGAACATCAACGGCCAGGTCATCGTGGTGGACGGTGCCGCCGCCATCTGACCTGCGGCCGGGTCTCCTCCCGGCGGAACCGGCGTGGCCGGTAGACGGTGCCCGGGCGGCTGTGTCGCCGGGGGCGGGCGCCGCCGCCGTACCCCGTCCGGTGCCGGCGTTGCTGGCCGCCGCCGAGCGGCACCTGCGCATCGGGTCACCGGCCGACCTGGCCGATGCGGTCACCCGCAGCCACCTCGACGACGGACGGTGCGTCGGCTGGTACGGCCCACCGGCACCCGGCTGGCGGGTGGCCATCGACGCGGAACGCGCGAACGCTCCGGTGCCCCCGGCGCTGGCCCGCCGGTTCGGCGTGCGGGACTTCTGGGCCCGGTGGACCCGCGCCGAGTGCTGCTGCAAGCTGGCCGACGTGCCCGTGGCGGTCTGGTGGCGCCGCCACGGCCTGAGCAATCCGGCCGACGGATCGGCGGTCTGGCGGACCCTCGCGGTGGCCGACCTGGTGGTCACCGTCGGCTTCGCCCCCGACGCCCGTGGCGCCGCAGTCGGCGACTGTTCCCTGTAGAGCCGCCCCAGCCCCTCCGCGCCCCGCGCCCTCCGCGCCCCGCGCCCTCCGCGCCCCGCACCGGTCGATCATGGAGTTGTGGTGCCTAACAAAGCAGACACTGGGGGTCTAAACGCCCACCACAAGTGCATGATCGACAAGGGTGGGCCGGGGCGCGGGCAGAAGTTGCCCCGCGGACCCCGGCTGCCGGTTAGATCTGGTTCCAGGTCAGGGGGGTGCCGCGGGGGACGTCGGTGGCGAAGGTGCGGCCCAGCACCCGGTCGATCTCCACCGGGGCCAGCCCGCCGGCCGGCCGGATCGAGCGGACGTTCCGCGCGGTCACCGGGTCGCCGGCCCGGACGTCCTCGACCACAAAGAGCGAGCGGCGGAACCGCAGCCCCTCCTTCTCGGCCGGGGTGGGGCCGATCGCGGTGCCGCCCAGAGCCGCGTATGCCCGGCCGGACTCGGCGACCAGGGCGGTCAGCTCCGCCGGGTTCAGCGAGAAGTCCGAGTCCACGCCGCCGTCGGCCCGGTCCAGCGTCACGTGCTTCTCGATGAAGCAGGCGCCGAGCGCCACCGAGGCGACCGCCACTCCGATGCCGGGCGTGTGGTCGGAGAGCCCGACCGGCACGTCGAACGCACCGGCCAGCACCGGCAGCCGGCGCAGGTTGCTGTCGGCCGGCGGCGCCGGGTAGGACGCGGTGCAGGCCAGCAGGACGATGCCCGCCGCGCCGCCGTCGCGGGCGGTGCGCACCGCGGCGTCGATCTCGGCGACCGTCGCCATTCCGGTGGAGATCACCATCGGCTTGCCGGTGCTGGCCACCAGCCGGATCAGCGGCAGGTCGACCAGCTCCGACGAGGCGATCTTGTACGCGGGCGCGTCCAGCGACTCCAGCAGCTCCACGGCGGTCGCGTCGAACGGCGACGAGAAGACGGTCAGGCCCCGCTCGCGGGCCCGCTCGAAGATCGGGGCGTGCCACTCGTACGGGGTGTGCGCGCGCTCGTAGAGGCGGTACAGGTTTTCCCCGCCCCACAGCTCGTGCCCGCTGGAGATCCGGAACGCCGGGGTGTCGACGTCGATGGTGATCGTGTCCGGCCGGTACGTCTGGAGCTTGAGCGCGTGCGCTCCGCTCTCGGCCACCGCGTCGACGATGGCCAGCGCCCGGAACAGATCGCCGTTGTGGTTGCCGGACATCTCGGCGACCACGAACGGTCGTTCCCCGGCACCGACCGCGTGCGGTCCGATCTTGATTGTCGCCGTCATTCCGACCTCTGCTCAGGTACGCCCGCACAGGCGTGCGGTGGTGCTGTCGTCATCCACCCGGCGGGCGGACGACCTGGAAAACGAGGGCGCCGGGAGCCGCCCCGGCTCTCGGCGTGCGGTGCGGCCGATCACGGCAGCCGGCCAGCGGCCAGCGCGTCACGCCGCTCCGGCGCGAGTCCACCGTCGCGGGTCGGCGCGGCGCCCGCCCCTCGCCCCGGGTCCTCGTCGGCGGGGAGCGACCCGCTGTCGGCGTCACCCACCGGGCCGGGCCGACGCAGGCGACCAGCCACCCGGTGGGCCTGGCGCAGCGCCGAGTACGCCAACCAGTCGCCCCGGCTGACGAGGCGGTGCTTGAGCCCGGTCACGCCCGGCGGGAGCGGGTAGCCGCCGGTGGGCAGGTACCGACGGTAGTGCGCGGCGGCCCGGTGGAAGAAGTCGCGTCGCAGGTGTGGGTGCAGTCGGCCGTCGTTGCCCACCACCACCAGATAGTGGTTGATCATCAGCTCGAACAGTTCGGCCCGCAGCCGCTCGTCCGGGTGCTTCCGGGCGACCCAGTCCATCAGCCGCTCGTACTGGGCGAAGGCGTCGAAGTGCCGGCCGCTGCGGGTGGAGGTGATAGCGCCCTGGCGGCCCTGGCGGTACAGGTAGCAGACCCGGTCCAGCACGGAGATCTTCTCGGCCCCGATCAGCAGGGGGTGGCTGAACGGGATGTCCTCGTACCAGCCGGGGAAGAACCGCAGCTCCAGCTCGTCCATGAAGCCCCGGCGGACCACCTTGTTCCAGGCGGTGTGCTGCACCCGCAGCAGCTGCGGCCGGTCGGCCAGCCGGGTGACGCCGGGAATCCCGCGCAGCAGCGGGCTGCTCGCGTCGACCTCCCGCCGGCCGTCCTCGCGCACCCGCAGGTGGTCGAGCATCAGCACGTCGGGCTGGTGCTGGCGCAGCCGGTCCAGCACCGCCGCGATCGTGCCCGGCGGCAACCAGTCGTCACTGTCGACGAACCAGACGTACCGGCCGGCGGCCACGTCGAGCCCGGCGTTGCGGGCCAGCCCCAGACCCACGTTGCTGTCCAGGTGCACGACGCGGACGCCGTCGCGGCCGACCGCGTACGCGCGCAGCATGTCGCCGCAGCCGTCCGGGGAGGCGTCGTCGACGGCGATCAGCTCGACCGCGTCCGACTCGCCCGCCGGGATGTCGGCCCGGATCGACTCGAGGCACTGGTACAGGTACGCCTCGACGCCGTACACGGGCACGACGATGCTCAGCAGCGGTGCGTGCGTCGGCTCATTGACCACGTCCGCCACCTTCGACGACCCGGGTGGCCGGCCCCGGAACCTGACGTTGCCGCCGATGGTGGAATCTCTGAACTCCCGCCCAGCGGAAGGTAAACGCCGGCCGGCTGGCGATTCCCCGGCCGGGGCACCGCGGGCTGGTGGGGCGGGTGGGACGCGTCCGGTTCACCCAGGAGTGACCCGGTAGGGTGCCTCGGTGCGGCCCTGCCGGGCCGTCGTGGGCGTCGCCGTCGCGCCGTCCGACGCCGCGCCGAGGAGGAGACGACCGTGCTGGTGACCCTGCCGAGCGTCGGGATCCCGGCATGACGGCGAGCGCCGCCGCGGTGCCGGCCGTCCGCCCCGCGTCCGCCCCGCCCCGGCTGCCCTCGCTGACCGGGCTGCGCTGGATCGCCGCCCTGCTGGTCTTCGGCTTCCACGCCGGCACCATGCGGATCATCGCCGAGCCGGACTACAAGGCCGTGGTCGACGCGCTGTTCACCCTCGGCCTCTCCGGGGTGCAGTTCTTCTTCATCCTCAGCGGTTTCGTGCTGGTCTGGTCGGCCCGCGCGGGCGACTCCCGGCGTACCTTCTGGCGGCGACGAATCGCCAAGATCTACCCGAACCACCTGGTGCTGTGGGCGGCGACGCTGGTGGTGGCCTGGTGGTTCGCCGACCCGGTGCTGCCGGCGGCCGCGCTGGAGAACCTGTTGCTGCTCCAGGCATGGGACCCGCGGCCGGGCTGGTTCTACAGCATCAACACCGTCAGCTGGTCGCTCTCCTGCGAGTTCTTCTTCTACCTCTGTCTACCGCTGGCGCTGCCGCTGCTGCGCCGGGCCCGGCCGAAGCTGCTCTGGGCGCTGATCGTCGTACTGCCGCTGCTGATCCTCGCGCTCTGGCCGGCGCAGGAGTTGGTGCCGGAGGTGAGTCGCTGGTGGTTCACCCAGATCTTCCCGCCGGTGCGGTCGCTGGAGTTCTGGTTGGGTGCGGTGGCGGCCGAGTTGATGCGCCGAGGGCTCTGGCGCGGTCCCGGTCTGACCGTGGCCAGCGGGATCTTCCTGGTCACCTGGGTGGCGGCCGCGCAGTGGATCCGGGCCGAGCTGTGGACCACGCTGCTCGCCGTCGCGTACCTGTTGGTGATCACCGCCGCCGCGGACGCGGACGTGCGGGGTCGCCGTTCGCCGTGGCGGTCCCGCCCGTTGATCTGGCTCGGTGAGGTGTCGTTCGCCTTCTACCTGGTGCACGTGCTGGTGATGACGAGCGTGCTGCGCTGGAGCGGAGCCTGGGGGACCGGCTTCGCGGGCTGGCGTGGCCCGGCCGTGGTGCTCGGCTTCCTGGTGGCGAACCTGATCCTCGCGGGGCTGCTGCACCGCTTCGTCGAGACCCCGATGATGCGCCGGCTCGCGCCGCGCCGTCCGGCCCGGCCGGCGCCCGTTCCCCGGCAACGCGCGGCTGGCCCGCGGGCCGTCGGCGACGACGAGGCGGGACAGCCTACGAGCGGCGCCCGAGGCAAGGCCGGCGGGACTGCGGACGAGGTCGGTCAGGCCGACGGCAGATCAACGTACGTCGACTCGCGCTGACATCGTCCACGCTGGTCAGCGGGGTCGGCGCGGCGTGATTCGACACGCCCGTGATCGGTGCGCCCGGGCCGGCGCGACGGTAGCGTGGGGACGTGCTTCCGGTCGCGTTCACCTGTCCGCTGTGGTGGGTGGCGCGCTGGGCGACGCGGGTGCTGACCAGCCTCGCCGTCGTCGCGGCCCTGGCGCTCGGCGCAGGGCCGGCCACGGCCGCCGTGCCGACCAGCCCGGTGCCAACGTCGAGCGCGGTGCCGGCCTCCGTCGCTGTCGGGCCGCTGCCGGCATCCTGCCGGCACGCCGAAGCGCAGGCTGTGGCGTGCTCGGCCCCGGCGATACCGCCGGAGGCCGCCGACGATTCGGTTCCGACCTGGTCGGTCGACGCGCCGGTGACGCTCCCCGGCGATCAGGGCACCATCGCCGACGTCGTTCTGCCGGTCCGCGCGGCCGAGTCCGACCGGTTGCCCCGCGTCGACCGTGCGAGCGGTCGGGCCTCCCGGGCCCCACCCCGGCGCTGAGCCACCGGGACGCCGTCCCGTCGCCGCGCCCTGTCGACCCACCCACGTCCTCACCCGCCGACCCGTGGCCCGCCGTGGCCCGCCGGTCGGCGCGGCTCCCCATCGCACTGCTCTCTCCCCGAGGTGCCGACCATGGAGACCGTTGTCTTCTACCAGTTCGTGACCGAGGTGCCGCGGGCCGCCGCCATCTGGTCGACGCTGTTCCTGTTGACCCTGGGCCTGCTCACCGTGCTGGCCGCCCGCCCCGAACGGGCCCGGCCCACCGACGATCCGCCACCGGCCGCGCCCACCGCTCGGGAGTCGGCCGCCGCCGAGGCCGCCGACAGGCGCCGCTACGCCGAGGAGGTCGCCGTCGCCGCCGCCGGCGCGGCGACGACAGCCAAGCGGCGACGCGCCGCCTGGCTGACCGCCCAGGAGCAGTTGGAGCGGGCCTGGGCCGGGTACGACGAGGCGGACACCGCCGCGCGTCGCTTCGCGGGCGCCGGGGCGTTGCCGACCCCGCACACCCCGCACACCCCGGCCGAGTACGCCGCCCGGGAACGCTATCTGCACCGGGCGGCGATGGCGGCGTACTGGCGGGGCGACCTGACCATGGCGCAGCTCGGCGACGTGTTCGGGCATCGGCGCGGCTGGGATCCCCGGCGCCACCCGGTCGAGCAGGAGGTGCTGATCAGCCGGGTGATCCGGGATGCGCGGCTGGCCGACTACCAGGTGGCCGTCGCCCGTGAGCGGGCCGCCTGGCGGGACGCGGAGTTGGCCGCCGAGTCGGCTCGTACCCTCGACGAGGAGGCGTACGCGGCGGCGGCCCGGCTGCGCCCGACCCCGGTGCCCGCGCGCCGGGCGATGGCCGGGGCGTTGCGTCCCGCCGTGGTGGCGCTGTGGCGCCCGGCCCGGGCGGGTTGAGCCCGATCTGTTATGTGAGCCCGGTCACGCGTTTGCGGAATCGGACGTCCGACGCGATCAGCCTCATTGTTCCCGCGATTGTGGTCGCGTCTTTTGTCGCCTGTCCGGTTGTCGCCCGCAGGCGTCGGCGTAACCGGTTGTCCCATCGAGTCACATCATCGGCAATACGCGCAGAAATTGTCGCGCCGATTAGGGTTTACGCAGGTGAACCTGGCTTGGCAGGGCGCGGAGCCGCCAGTACTGTCGTCCTGTCCGATGCGGTAACCGATCGCAAGAGGCGACGCCGCATCGACCCGCTTAATCGTGATCAACGAACCGGGGACCCATCAGTAAGTCCGGGGTGAATCCGCGAGCCACGGCCCGCGGTAGGGCGATCTTCCCGCCCGAATCCGTCAGCTAACCCGGTAGGCGGTGTCGGAAGGAGTCAACTCCTCGTGCAGCACCTTTCCACCCCTCGGTTGTTCCCTCGCCTCCACGGCGCGGCGATGCACCCGCTCATTCGTCCAGTGACGGTGAGCTGACCCCCCGGGTCATCGCCTTTCCCGCCCGGCCCCGCCGGGCGTTCCCCTGAGCGGTTCACCATCCGCGGACCACAGTCCGCGTGCTGGCGCCTGCCCGGATACCGGTCCGGCCCCGGTGTGCCGCTCTCCCCCCGATCCGTGGAGGACCCCGTGAAGCACACCCTGAAGCGTCAGCTCCGCCGCCTCGCCACCGAGCGCCCGTACCAGATCGTTGCCGCGTCCGCCGCAGCCCTCGCGATCGCCACCACCACCGGCGCCCTGCTCACCACGGCCGACGACGCCCCGGCCGGCCAGCGCACCGCGACCACTGTCGCCGAGATGCGCAGCGACGTCGCCCGCAGCGAGGTTCGGGACGCGTCCCCCTCGGCCAGCGCCGCGCCGACCACCGCCGCCCCAGCCAGCAGCGCCGCGTCCCCCGCCGCCAAGGCCAGCAGCAACCCGGACCTGACCCGTAAGCCGACGCCGCCGAAGCCGCCCGCGACGAAGGTGCTCGACTACGACTACGAGGCGCAGAACACCTACTACAACTGCGGCCCGGCGGCCACCCGCAACGCGCTCAGCGCCGCCGGCATCGACCGCACCCAGGAGGAGCTCGGCGCCGAACTGGGCACCACCGAGATGGGCACCAACTCGGCCGAGGACACCACCCGGGTGCTCAACGCCGAGGTGAAGGGCTCCCCGTACCAGACCCGGATGTTCCCCGGTGCGCCCAGCCCGGCACAGATGGACCGCCTCCAGGCCGACGTCGTGAAGGCCATCACCGACGGCCGGGGCGTGGTGGCAAACGTCGTCGGGGACGCCACCGACACCGACGGCGGTTGGCACTCCTACGGCGGCGGTCACTACATCGCCGTCGTGGGCTACAAGGACAACGGTCGCACCGTGCGGATCGCCGACTCGGCGAACCCGGCCGACCCGTCGTACTGGATCACCACGATCGACCTGGCCAACTGGATCACCAGCCGGGGCTACTCCGCCTGACCCGGGCACCCTGACCGCCGCGGGCGCCGTCCCCCACAAGGGGCCGGCGCCCGCGGCGTCTCTGTACGCGGCGGCCGGGCTGCGCCGGTCATCGACGACTCTCGTACCCGGCCGTGAACCGTGGGAGACTGCGGCCGTGGTGGAGAAATCGGGTGGACACGCTGGTCGAAGGCCGGTTCTGCTGCTGTTGCACGGCATGGGGGCGACCGGGGACGTGTGGTTGCCCTGGGCGCCGTACCTCGAACAGCACTGGCCCGGGCGCTGGCTGGCACCGGACCTCGCCGGTCACGGCTGGGCGCCGCCCCTTCCGTCGTACTCTTTCGCGGGTTTCGCCCAGCGGCTCACCCAGGCCCTCGGTCCCGACGACCGGCTGGTCGTGCTCGGGCACTCGCTGGGTGGGGTCGTCGGCCTGGCACTGGCCGCCCGCGACGCCGGGATGCCGGTGGACGCGGTGGTCGGGCTGGGGATCAAGGCACAGTGGACAGCCGCGGAGCTGAGCCGTGCCGCCGAGGTCGCCGCCCGCCCGGTGAGCTGGTTCGCCAGCCGCACCGAGGCGGCTCGCCGCTACCTGCGGGTCTCCGGACTGGTCGGCCTGGTTGCACCGGACCACCCGGTGGTGAACGCCGGGCTGCGCCAGGTGGACGGCCGGTGGCGCCTCGCCATGGACCCGACAGCCTTCGCCGTCGGCGAACCGGACCTGGCCGCGCTGCTGGCGGCGACCGACGTGCCGGTGGTGCTGGCGCGCGGGGAGAACGACCCGATGGTCACCGACGAACAACTGAAGGAGTACGGCGTACCTGTCGCCACGCTGCCCGGCCTCGGGCACAACGCGCACGTGGAGGACCCGGCGGCGGTGCTGGCGCTGCTCGACCCGTACCGCTGAGCGGACTATGCCGGTGCGGACGCGGTAAGTGTCTCAGCCGGTGCCAGCTCCCGGCGGGCGGCGGTCAGGAACGCCTCGGCGTACGACTCGACCGGGAAGTCACCCAGGTAGCGGCGGCGGGTGGCCCAGCGGGCCTCGGCCAGCGGGTCGGTGTCCAGTAGCGCGGTCAGCACCTCGTCCACGTTGGACATGTCCCGGCGCAGCAGGTAACCCGACCCGGCCAGCGGGAACCGCTCCACGAACCGGTCGCCCTCGTCGCCCATGTCGGTCACCGCGTACGGCTTTCCGGAGTAGAGGAAGTCCGAGATCACGCCGGACACGTCGGAGATCAGCGCGTCGGCGGAGTTGACGCACTCGGTCAGGCTCAGCTGCCGAGCCGCCGCGCCGACCACGTGCTGGCGGCCGGTGCGGGCCCGGTCGGCGACGAGCAGCTCGGTCAGCCGGCCCAGCTGGCGGGCCGACGCCGGGTTCTGCGCGGTGTACGGGTGGGCCCGCAGGATCACCGTCGCGCCGCGCTCCAGCAGGCGGCGCAGCAGCCCTTCGGCCACCGGCAGCGAGCAGTAGTCGGCGTCGGCGTGGTGCCCGGTCCAGGTGGGGGTGTACAGCACCGTCGGGTGCGCCAACCCTCGCGCGGGCTCCGGGCGTACCTCGATCGACTCGACCTGTGGGCGGCCCACCACCACGAACTTCTCCGCCGGGATGTGCACCCCGGCGCGGGCGTACCTGTCGATCGCCGCCGGCCCGGCCACGAAGATCCGGTCGAAGATCCCGGACACCGGGTTGGCGCTCGGCGCCTTGTCGCTGTCGCCGTGGTGCAGCTGGACGTGGGTGAGCTGGGTGAAGCGGATGCAGTGGCTGTTCTTCGCCCCGTGGTTGACGTAGAACGCCGCCCGCAGGCTCGGCACCAACGCCTCGTCCATCGCCCCCAGGGTGGGGCAGTAGACCACCGGCGCGTCGGTGGCCGCCGCGATCGGGGCCAGGAACTCCGGCTCGCGCAGCACGATCAGGAACGGCCGGCCGATCCGTTCCAGGTACGGCAGCCACATGGTGACCTGGTATTCCGAGCCGGGAGGCGCGGAGAAGTAGAGCAGGAACTCCGGCTGGTGCCGGCGCAGCGCGGCGGCCACCGACCCGCCGCCGGCCTGTGGCCGGAACCGCCGCCGGGCCAGGTCCAGGGCGACCGCCCCGGCGCCCGCGCCGACCAGCAGGCTGGCGGCCAGCGCCACACCGGCCGGCAGGGCGAGTGCGGCGGCGAGCGCCAGCGCGGCGAGCAGCCCGAGCAGAGCGGTGCCGAGCCGGTCGGCGATCAGCGGCGTCCAGGCGCGTACCGGCAGGTTGGCCGCCCGGATCTCCAGACCGCCGGCGGTGCGCAGCGGTCCTACCAGCAGCACCAGCCCCAGCAGGACCAGCCCGGTGGCGACCAGCGCCAGGTCGAGCCCGTCAGCGAGCCGCCGGGAGTAACCGACCAGGATCGCCGCGGCGATCAACGTGGTCTCCGCCACCAGGTCGGCGCCGGGCCGGATCCGCTGCTCGGCTGCCGAGGCGGCCAGCGCGGCGACGGCCAGCGCCAGCCCCCAGCCGGTGGCGCCGGTGAGCGCCAGCACGACAAAGGCCAGCACGGCCAACCCGGTGGTCAGGCACCGGGCGGCCAGCTTTCGGACCAGGTCGCCGCGCATGTCGCTCCGTTCGTGGTTCCGCAGCCGTCGGCGTCAGTTTGTGGACGTCGCGCCGGCCGGCGCGCCGACCCCCCCCGACCCGGACTGCGCGCGCTCGGAAGAGCGACCGTCTGAAGTACAGACAGAA
>NZ_JBEXHP010000014.1:0-91814 GCF_040607895.1 Micromonospora sp. NPDC005220 | reverse complement strand
CTTCTTGATCAACGGCGCGGGGCGGGGCGGCGCGGGGCGGGGCGGCGCGGGGCGGGGCGGCGCGGGGCGGGGTGGGGTGGGGCGGGGTGGGGTGGGGTTGGGGTTCACCCGATTTGGGCGAGGTTGGGCGGGGGAGCGGCGGGGACCCGTGCAACGCCGGCCGTCCGCGTGACGCGAGCGCGGTGGGTGGGATTCCCGGCTCGGCAACTGGGAGGAGTGGACCCGATGGTGGACGCGACCACGAGGTTCTTCGAGGACCTGGACCGGCGGGGGTACGAACCACTGCTGGCCAAGACCTCCGGGACGCTGCGGATCGACCTGAACGAGGGGGCGCAGACCCGGCACTGGCTGCTGAGGATCGATCACGGCCGGCTGAACGTCAGTCAGGAGGACCAGGAGGCCGACACGGTGATCGGTGCCACCCCGGTCCTCTTCGACGACATCGCCTCCGGGCGTGAGCACGGCCTGGCCGCGCTGTTGCGGGGGGACATGACGGTGACCGGCGACGCTCGGCTCGTCGTACAGGTGGAGCGGATCTTCCCGGGTTCCCCGGACGCCCGTGGGCCGCGTCGGCGTTTCGCCGGGGAGGTGCACTGATGGGGCAGAGCAACACGATCCGGATCCTGGACGGCAACACGTTCGTCGTCTGCGAGGACACCGGGGACATCGAGGCGACACCGAGCGAGCCCACCGGGCTCTTCTCCATCGACACCCGGTTTCTGTCGACCTGGGTGCTCACCGTCAACGGTGAGCGACTCAACTCGCTCTCCTTCGACGACCTGCAGTACTTCGAGTCGCGATTCTTCCTGGTGCCGGGCATGGCCACGCACTACGTGGACGCGAAGCTGTCGATCATCAGGGAGCGCGCGGTGGGCGGCAGCTTCCGGGAGCAGTTGACCATCCTCAATCATGACGAGAAGCCGGTCGACCTGGAAGTCCGGATGGACGCGGCGTCGGACTTCGCCGACCTGTTCCAGGTCAAGGACGAGATTCTGAACAAGAAGGGCGAGATCTACACCGAGGTGGAGTCGGACCGGCTGCGCCTGGGGTACCGCCGGGGCAACTTCCGCCGGGAGACGGTGGTTTCCTCGACGATGGAGCCCCGGTACGACAACAAGGGCTTCGCGTACACGGTCCACCTGGAGCCCAACGAGCAATGGAAAGCCTCGATCGACGTCCAGACGCACGCGGTCGGGCCCGGTGGCCGGGACCTGCGTCTCGGGTTGCGCGTGCACGGTACGGAGCGGCTGGCCCTGCAACACGACCTGGAGCAGTGGATCGCCGACGCACCCAAGGTCAACAGTGAGCACGGCCGGGTGGCCAGCACCTACCGGCGCAGCCTGATCGACCTTGCGGCGCTGCGCTTCTCGCCGCTGTCGCTGGGCGGCGCCACCCTGCCGGCCGCCGGTCTGCCCTGGTTCATGACCATGTTCGGCCGGGACAGCATCCTCACCTGCCTGCAGACACTGCCGTTCACCCCGCAGTTGTCGAAGACGACGCTGCGCCTCCTCGCGTCCCTGCAGGGCAGCCGGTTCGACGACTTCCGGGACGAGGACCCGGGGCGCATCCTGCACGAGATGCGCTACGGCGAGACCGCGGCCTTCGAGGAGCAGCCACACTCGCCGTACTACGGCTCGGTGGACGCGACGCCGCTGTTCATCGTGCTGCTCGACGAGTACGAGCGGTGGAGCGGGGACGTCGCGCTGGTCAAGGAACTGGAGCAGGAGTCCCGGGCGGCGCTGAGGTGGATCGACAACTACGCCGACCTGGTCGGCACCGGCTACATCTGGTACGAGCGCCGCAACACCGACACCGGCCTGGAGAACCAGTGCTGGAAGGACTCCTGGGACTCGATCTCCTACTCCGACGGCACCCTGCCGCCGTTCCCGCGCGCCACCTGCGAGGTGCAGGGGTACGCGTACGACGCGAAGGTCCGCGCGGCCCGGTTGGCTCGCGAATTCTGGGGTGACCCGGAGTTCGCCGACCAACTGGAGCGGGAGGCGGCGGAGCTGAAGGAGCGGTTCAACCGGGACTGGTGGGTGGCCGACGGCGAGTACTTCGCGCTGGCCCTGGACCCGGACGGGCGCCAGTGCGACATCCTCAGCTCCAACATCGGCCACCTGTTGTGGAGTGGGATCGTCGAACCCGAACGGGCGGAGAAGCTCGCCGCGCACCTGGTCGGGCCGCGGCTCTTCTCCGGTTGGGGAGTGCGCACGCTTGCCGAGGGGGAGGCGCGGTACAACCCCATCGGCTACCACAACGGCACGATCTGGCCGTTCGACAACTCGTTCATCGCCTGGGGTCTGCGCCGCTACGGCTTCGCCGAGGAGGCCGCGACCATCGCCAACGGCATCCTGGACGCGGCCACGTACTTTGATGGCCGGTTGCCGGAGGCGTTCGGCGGCTACCCGCGGGAGTTGACCAAGTTCCCGGTGGAGTACCCGACGGCGTGCAGCCCGCAGGCGTGGTCGACCGGTGCGCCGCTGTTGCTGCTGCGGACCATGCTCGGTCTGGAGCCGCACGAGGGTCACCTGGCGGTCGAGCCACGGCTGCCGGTGGGGATGGGCCGCATCGAGGTGCTGGACATCCCGGGTCGCTGGGGCCGGGTGGACGCGTTCGCCCGGGGCCGACTGGACCTGGACAAGCTCAGCGACTGACCGACCCGACCGCCGAACCGGCGGTGGCGCGCGCCCCGCGTCGCCGTCGGCTCGCCACCCAGCCGATCTTCAGCCGGTCAGGGTAGATTCTGCGAATGCCGGAGCTCGTGTACCCGCCCGTTATCGCCGCCGCCAAGACGCTGTTCCGGGTCCTCGACCTGAAGATCACCATCGAGGGCGCCCACCACGTACCCCGCACGGGCGGGGCGGTGCTGGCCAGCAACCACGTCAGCTACCTCGACTTCATCTTCGCCGGTCTGGGCGCGAACGCGTCGGGTCGGCTGGTGCGGTTCATGGCCAAGGATTCGGTCTTCACGCACAAGATCTCCGGCCCGTTGATGCGGGGCATGCGGCACATCCCGGTGGACCGGCAGGCCGGCGCGGCCTCGTTCCGCGCCGCCGTGAGCGCGCTCAAGCAGGGCGAGGTCGTCGGCGTCTTCCCCGAGGCGACGATCAGCCGGTCGTTCACCGTCAAGGAGCTCAAGAGCGGCACGGTCCGAATGGCCCGCTCGGCGAAGGTGCCGGTGCTGCCTGTCGCATTGTGGGGCACCCAGCGCCTCTGGACCAAGGGTCGCCCGCGCACCCTGACCCGCCGACACACGCCGATCACCATCCTGATCGGCGAGCCGATCAACCCGGCGGACTTCCCGGACCCGAACGTGCTGGCCGCCGAGCTGACCACCCGGCTCAGCGCCCTCGTCGACCGGGCACAGCGGGACTACCCGGACGCTCCGGCCGGCCCGGACGACACCTGGTGGCAGCCCGCGCACCTGGGCGGCAGCGCGCCCACCCCGGAGGAGGCCGCCGCCCTGGACGCCGTCGCCGACCAACGCACCCCCAGCGCCTGACGCCGAGTTTGGCCGGATCGTTCCGTACCCGGGCAGGATGGTGTCTGCCGGCGCGAACGCCGTCCGGCCAGGATCGACGTCATGAGCAGAGCAGCACTCGTCGTGATCGACGTGCAAGAGTCCTTCCGTCAGCGTCCGATCTGGGCGTACGGCTCCAACCCCGACATGGTCCGCCAGGTCGACCGGCTGGTGGCTGCGGCCCGGCAACGCGGCGACCTGGTGGTCTGGGTCCTGCACTCGGAGCCCGGCACTGGCGGGTTGTTCGACCCCGCCCTCGGCTACGTGCGGCTGATCGAGGGGCTGGCCCCCGCCGAGGGTGAGCCGACGCTGGTCAAGACGGCGCACAACGCGTTCACCACCACGAACCTCCAGCAACTGCTCACCCAGGCGGGCATCGTCGACATCACCGTCTGCGGCATTCGCACCGAGCAGTGCGTGGAGACCACGGCCCGGGTCGGCGCGGACCTCGGCTACCGGATGACAGTCGTCACCGATGCCACGCTGACCTTCCCCATCCCCCACCGGGACCTGCCGGAGACCGCGACGGTGGAGGAGATCCTCGCCGACCCGCGCACCCTGACCAACGAGGAGATCGTGACCCGCACCGAGTACGCGCTGGCTGGCCGCTTCGCGACCATCCGTACCGTGGCCGAGGTCACCGGCGCGACCCTCGCCGGCAGCCGGGGCTGACGTCGTGACCCGGGTCGTCTTCCTGCTGGTCCCACAGCTGCACCTGCTGGACCTCGCCGGGCCGGCCCAGGTCTTCTCCAGCGCCGCCGACCTCGGGTACGACTACCAGCTGCACTACGTCGCGGAGCGCGAGCAGGTCCCCTCCGTGCAGGGCGTACCGCTGGTTGCCGACACCGGGTGGCCCGAGCTGGCCCCGGACGACCTGGTGATCGTGCCCGGTTGGCGGCCGGCGGCGCACGGGCCGCAGGGGCCGGTGTCCCCCCGCGACCTGCGGCGGCTCGCCGAGCACCACGCGGCCGGCGGCACGGTGGCCAGCGTCTGCGCCGGGGCGTACGCGCTCGGGCGGGCCGGGCTGCTCGACGGCCGCCGCTGCACCACCCACCACGAGGTGCAGGACGACCTGGCCCGCCGGCACCCGGCGGCCCAGGTCGTCCGCGACGTGCTGTACGTGGTGGACGACCGGGTCGTCACCTCGGCGGGCATCGCCAGTGGCATCGACGTGGCGCTGCACCTGGTGGCGATCCGGCACGGCCCGGCGACCGCCGCGAAGATCGCCCGCACGCTTGTCGTCTACGCCCGCCGCAACGGGCACGAGCCGCAGGCCAGCGCGTTGATGCGGCACCGCTCACACCTGTCCGACTCGGTGCACCGGGTGCAGGATCTGATCGACAGCCGGTACGCAGACCCCCTGCCCCTGGCCGAGCTGGCCGCCGCCGGCGGCGTGGCCGAACGAACGCTGACCCGGCTGTTCCGGGCCAGCACCGGCCTCACCCCGCTCGGCTATCAGCAGCTGCTCCGAGTGGAACGGGCCGAGCACCTGATCGGGCACGGCAGCACAGTGGAGGCCGCCGCCCGGGCCGTCGGATTCACCGATGCCCGGATGCTGCGCCGCCTGCGAGCCCGTCCCACGAGGTCGGCTCCGGTCTCGAGCGGTAGTAGTCGTCCCGGGAGAAGAACTCCACAGGCAACGAGCCGGGCAGCGTGATCCGGCTGTCGCCGGACAGCAGACCGGGGCCGGCCCGCAGCAGCAGCACGTCGCGCTCCTGGGCCGAGAGGTCGACCAGTTGTGGACGGGTGAGCCGGAACATGGCCACCGCCCGGCGGACCTCCCGGGTCAGCGCCACGACCTCGGCGGCCGCTCCGCTGAGGACCAACGCCGGCTGCTGGATGGTGCGCAGCGCGTCGCAGACGATCAGCAGCTGCGCCGACGCGTCCTGCGCGGTTGCCGGCAGCTCCAACCGGGACGGCCACTGCCAGCGGACCTGCCCGCTCATCAGGCCGTTCAGCCGAGCGGGCGGTCGGGCCCGGTGCGTGCCGTCGGCGACCAGTGACAGCTGTAAGCCACTGCCCACCCAGCAGATCCGCTGATCGGTGACGGTCACGGCGACCGGCTCGGGCAGCTGCCAACGGCAGCGCGCCTCGCTCGGCCCGAGCAGGTAGCCGGCGACCAGAAGCCGGTACCGCCCGAGCAGCCGCTCACCGGGCCTCGGTCGCAGGTTGTAGTGGCGGTCCAGGGTCGGGCCCACGTCGTCGTCCGGGGCGTCGAACCGGTGGGGACCGATGAAGAAGGGGGAAGCGTCGGCGTGCATCGTCACGACCTTCCGGTCAGCTGGCTGTGTATTGAAGCCTGGCGGACCGCAAGGGCCCCTGTCATGACGCCTGTTAGGGGGTCGGCCGGTCGTGTGTCGCCTGTGACCGGTAGATGCCGATCTCCTCCGGGCGGACGAGGCCGTCCTCGATCGCGCGGGCGAGTAGTGCCGCCTTTGTGGCGGCTGGCCGCCCCGCCCGGGTGTACTTGATCCGCGCCCGGTCGACGTACTGCTTCACGGTGTGCTCGCTGATCTGCATCCGTCGAGCCACCGACGCCTTGGACATCGACTGGAACCAGAGCAGCAGCGCCTCTCGCTCCTTGTCGGAGAGCATCGGCCGGTCCGGTCGTGGGTCGCCGACCATCGCCCCGGCCAGCGCCGGTGGCACGTACGGGCGGTCGCTCGCGGCGGCCAGCACCGTCTCCACGCAGTGTTCCCGGCCCTCGTGCTTGGCCAGGAACGCCACCGCCCCGGCGTCCAGCGCGGCGAGCATCGTCTCCGGGTCGGTGTGCTCCGAATAGACCACCACCCGCCGCCCGGCGGCGCTAGGCTCGGCCAACTTGTCCAACGCCATCCGTCCGTGCAACCGCAGGTCGAGCAGGACGACGTCGGCGTCCGGCGCCGCCCGCAGCACCTCGTCCGGGTCGTCGCCGGTGGCGAGCACCGTGAGCCGCGGCTCGGTGGCGAGCCAGGCGCGGACTCCCTCGACCACCACCGGGTGGTCGTCGACGATCGCCACCCCGACCGGCCGATCGCCGGTCACCGCCGCCACCGGGTCTGCGCCCATCTGATGTTCCCGTCCCGTTCGTAGAGGTACTGCACCGGGCCGTCGTCGTGCGCCCCCGGGGGCGGGCCGGTCGCCTCCGGCCCTTCCCGGTCCGGCGTGACGAGGCTGACCACCACCTCGTCCGCGCCGGAGACCACTGTCAGTCGCGCCCATCCCCGGGCGTCGGCCAGGGTGCCGGTGAGCGGGTCGGCCAGCCGGCGGCGGACCTCCACCGGCAGCGGCGGCGGGGTGCCGATGGTGACCAGGTCGATCGGTAGGCCGTTGCGTTCCGCTAGGTCGGCGGCGGCTCGCAACTCGTGCAGCAGCGGGTCGGGCACATCGTCGGACTCGGCGATCAGTCGGCGCAGCCGGGCGGCGGCCAGCATGCACTGGCGCTGCACCTCCGGGTCGTCCGGGTCGGCCTGGCCGTCGGCCAGGTCACCGAGGACCCGCCCGGCCGCCGAGCTGACCAGGGCGAGCCGGTCCCGGCGTTCCTGTAGGCCCCGCTCGGCGGCATCCCGCTCCGCGGCCATCGCGTGACCGGCGGCCGAGACGGCGGCCCGCTCCCGAGCCAGGCCAACGATGACGGTGCTGCCCACGAACACCGCCACCGGCAGCGAGAACGTGCCGTAGACGTACATCACGTAGCGGGCCACGTCGGCCGGCTCGGGGCCGTGCCCGAGCACGGCGACCAGCGCGATCAACGCGTGCGTGCTCAGCAGCGCGATCAGCCCCACGACGCGCCGACCCCACACCGCCAGCACGAAGAACCAGCCGAGCGTGCCCCACACCCAGTTGGCGGCGGTGAACAACTGCCGCTCACCCGCGGCGGCGAAGACGGCCGCGTCGACGACCAGCAGAAGCGCGGCCAGCGGCCAGGGCGGCAGCGGCGAGCCCTGGAGCAGCCGTACCCCGGCCACCGCGCCGGTCGCCGCGACGAGGATCCAGGCGCCGAGCACCACCGTTGGCGCGGCGAACTCCGCGCGGGCGCCCAGCACCGCCGGCAGTGCGATCGCGACGTGCCAGGCCAACGCGATGGCGACGGCGGCGATCCGGGCGCCCCGGTCGGAGGCGTGGGCGACGGCGGCCGGCGCGGCGAGCGCCGCGGGGGAGATCGGCTCTCGGGGCGGCGGAACGCTGGGCCGGTGTGGTGCCTCCGGCGCGTTGGTGGGGTGCGCCGGGGCGTTCAGGTCAGCCGACACCGGGCCACTCCAGTCGGATCCGGGTGCCCGCGCCGACCGCCGAGTGCACGTCGGCCCGCCCACCGACCGTCGCCATCCGGCCGCGGATCGACTCGCGCAACCCGTACCGGTGCGCTGGGACGGTGGCCAGGTCGAAGCCGGGGCCGTCGTCGGCGACCTCGACCACGACGCCGATCGCGTCCCGGGTCAGCCGCAGTGTGGCCCCGGCACCCGGCGCGTGGCGGACCACGTTGGACAGCGCCGCGTAGGCGCTCTCGCTGATCGCGTCGGCCACCCCGACGGGGACGGCGCAGGACGCCAGGTCCAGCTTTACCGCAAGCTCGGGCAGCCGGTCGACCACCATCCGCAGGCGTCCGTCGAGCGGGACCGGGCCGTCGCCGGCCACCGGGCTGACGTCGCTGAGCGAGACGAGGGTACGCAGGTCGGCCGCGCACCGGTCCCGGAAGGCGGCCGAGGGCCCGGCCACCGCGCCCAGCCCCACCATGGTCAGCGTCCCGAGGACGGTGTCGTGCAGGTCGCGGTTCTGTTGGCGTTCGGCCTCGCGGGCGGCACGCGCGACCAACGCCTCCCGGGTCAGCCGCTGGTGCTCGGCGAAGGCGCGGTCCGCCCGGCCGATGCGTCGGCGCATGACCCCGACCATCATCGCCGTGCAGGCGGTCTGCGCCAGCAGCGTGGCCGCGTGGGCCCGAGCTTCGGTGGGGTTGCCGGCCGCCTGCGCACCGGTCACGTAGGTGGTTATCACGAGCAGCCCGGCCGGGATCGACCAGCGCGCCAGGGCGGTGGCCTGGGTGTTGATCACTGTGGTGCTGGCCAGCACGGCGATCCAACTGCCCTCGCCGGGCAGCACCTCGGGCGCCACCAGCACGGGGATGAGGAGGCAGGCCAGCGCGGTGACCGCCACGTCACCGGCGACCAGGACGGGGCCGATGCCGTGGTGCAACGCGCGGTGGGCGTACCAGAGGGACCAGCCGGTCAGTACGGCCACAGCGGGCAGCAACACCGCCTGCTCGACCGGCGGGGTCTGCACCGACACGGCCACCGCCGCGCCGAAGAGTCCGCAGGTCAGCCGGAGCAACGCTGGCAACGTGGTGAAGATGAGGCCCAGGGCCCCGCCGGCCGGATTGTCCAACGTGGGTGGCGGCACGGCTGGGGCGGCAACGGCCGGCATCGGGAAGTGTCCCTCCGACAGCGACCCGGTCCGGGTCTACACGGCGTAGATCGACATCGGACAATAGCATGGCTGACGGTGACGAGGTGACCCGTTGTATGCGGAGTGTCGCTGACGCGTCGCTCTGCGCTGCAGGTTGGGGCGGGTCCCACCGGTGCGGTGCCTCGACCAGCCGGGCGGAACCAGGCGCCTCCGCCGTCCGTCTCATCCCCGGGTGGAAGGGTGGTGGGCCGGATGCGCTCGTCCCGGACGGTACTGGCGGTGGCGCTGCTCGGCATGGCGCTGAGCGGCTGCGGGGGCACGGAGATCGGGCCGGGCGGGGCCGACGAACCGGCTCAGATCGTCGACGGATGGACCTCCTGCGCCAAGGAGGCCCCCCGGGCCGGCGAGATGATTCCGGTGCCGAACGCGGAGACGTCGCCACCGGCCGGACAGGAGCCGACGATCGGTCGCATCGACCCCGCGTTCACCCCGGTCGCGGCAGTGATCTGCGGGCGGGAGATTCGGCCGGGCCCCACCGGCGGCCAGGAGCAGATCGCCACCGAGCGACGTGCCGAGGAGATTGCGCCGCTGCTCAGCGCGCTGCGCCTGCCCAGCGAGCGGGTCGGCGGGGAGGTCGCCTGCACCCTCGAGATGGTCATCCCGCCGTGGCTGGCCCTGCTGGACGACCGAGGACGCTGGCTGCGGCCGCACATCCCGACCGATTCCTGCGGCAAGCCGCGCGCCGAGGTGATCGCCGCGTTGGCCGGGCCGCAGTCGGCCACTGTGGACACCCGTACCGTCCGGCAGATCGAATCCGCGGCGGCCGAGGCCGCCGGCTGCGCGCAGCAGTGGACGGACATGGTGTGGGTGGAGACCCGCAACGGCCGCCCCGGGCCGCCTGGGCCGGCCCGCTCGGCCGTCGGGCCGCTGCGGCTCTGCGTCTACCAGGTGCCCGCGTCGCTTCAGGAGGGCGAGAAGCCGGCCGGCGATTTCGTGTACGGCGGGCAACTGCCGACCGAGCGCCAGGCAGGCGTGCTCCGGGCGCTGAACAACCGCCGGGCGGTGGTCGACTGTTCCACCCCGGCGACCCGATTCGCGGTGTTGCGGCCGCTCGACGGGGCAGGCCCCGACCGGTACGTGGAGCTCGACGGCTGCCGCCGATTCCTGGTCGCGCCGACGACCGGCGGTGCGCAGCTCGGCCAGGGTGACGACGCGCTGGCCGCCCTGCTGGGGCCCGTCTAGTGCGGTGTCACCAGGTGTCGGGGTGGTCGATATCGCGGGCCGGCCGGTACCCGCCGAGAATCGCCAAGCCCTCCGCCTCGGTGTAGCCGTTCCCCCGACCCTTGCGGAATGCCTCTACGTAGCACGACTTGATCACCATCTCCAGCACGTCACTGCCTTGCCGACGGACCCGGTAGGGACCGGCGACAAGATCCCCGCGCCGGGCGTCGTAGCCGGCCGGGGCGAGTTGCGCCCGAACCGTCAGCCAACGGCCGGATGCGTCACCGACCACCAGAGACCCCTCGGCGAAAGAGTCCCGCGCCGACCGCCCGAGCGTGACCGAGCACTCCAACAACCGTCCGCCGGGCGGCAGCGACTCCAGGCGGAACGGCACGACGCAGCGGTGGGCACCGTCGAACCGCACCCGGCTCGCCGTGCCCGTCGCGTCGTCACGGGTGGTGGCGTAGATGTCCAACTGCGCCCAGAGCCCGTCGGCGGGTTGCCAGCGGACGAACCACAGCTTCCGGTCGCCGGACGGATCGAACCAGGCGACCCCCGCACGGCCGCCGACCCGTACCTCGGTCCGTGCCTGCGGTCGTCCCTCCGAGGACAACGTCTGCTGAAGCTCATTCAGCAACACTTCGGTGCGAGCCAGCGCGAAACGGGCATGACCGCTCGGGCCCCGGAACTCGACGCTCTCGATGCCGCGCCCGGTGCGCCACGAGGCGAAGTCGGCACCGCTCACCAGGGCATCGGCCGTGAAGTGCACAGTCGCGGGATCGGCGCCGACCTCCTCGGGGCGTACTGTCGCATCGCTCTGCGCCTTCGGCAGCATCAGCGCCGCGGCCGGCATGATCGAGTCATCGGTGCTCCAAACGCCCGGGATTGCCAGCACCACCGAGGCGAGGGCGACACACGCTGCTGCCACGCTCCCGGCGATCAACCCCCGCCGACGCAGTCGAAGCCGACGGCCGCGAGCACGGGCCCGCGCGACGATCGGTGTCGGGTCGATGTCGCCGCCCGCCCGACGCTTCAGCGTGCTGGCGAGCTGCTCGTCGAGGTCGCTGAACATCAGAAGTCTCCTGCCCGTGCGGGGGTTGCCGCTTCCTGCCGTTGGCGCAGCGCCGCCAGGGCCCGCTTCGCATGGGTGCGAACCGTCCCGGCCGAGCAGGCGAG
The DNA here is from genome assembly GCF_040607895.1 of Micromonospora sp. NPDC005220. Classification (NCBI taxonomy): domain Bacteria; kingdom Bacillati; phylum Actinomycetota; class Actinomycetes; order Micromonosporales; family Micromonosporaceae; genus Micromonospora; species Micromonospora sp. NPDC005220. The sequence goes on along the minus strand of NZ_JBEXHP010000014.1, from coordinate 80,515 downwards.
GATCTCAGCGATCGAGGTGTCGTCGAGATCCTCGTAGTAGCGCAGAACGATCACGGTGCGCTGACGCGCCGGCAGCTCACAGACCAGCCGCCACAGCGCGTCGCGCTCGGCGACCCCGGCCGCCTCGTCCACGGTGCCCGCTTCATCGAGTACGGCCGCGACGGCGATCTCCCGGCTGCTACGCCGACGCCACCAGGATTTGTGGGCGTTGACAAGCATGCGCCGGACATAGGCATCCGGACGATCCGTGCGCGCGATGCGCCCCCACCTCGCGTACGCCTGGGCCAGGACATCCTGAACCAGGTCCTCGGCCCGGTGCTCGTCGCCGGTCAGCAGTCGGGCGAGCCGCACCAGCGCCGACGTGCGGGCGAACGCGTACTCCTCGAACGTCACGCCCTATTAACGCCGTAGGTCGGCCCACCCGTAGACGCCTGCCGGGCACTTCCTGCGAAGCAGAACCGCCGTGACGCGCCTACCTGTCGCTGACGTAGGTGCCCCGCTGCGTCAGAGCTGTTGGACGATCTGGATCGGGTTGCCGTCCGGGTCGGCCGTCCAGGCGATCAGCAGGCGATCGAGCCACCGGTGCGGTGCGGCCAGGGCTGGGGCGCCGCTAGCCGTGAGTTCGGCGTACGCGCCAGCCGTGTCGTCGGTCCAGAGGATCACCGCGGCCCGCTGGCCCTGGGGTACGGGGTCGAGCCCGTGATCGTCGCGGGTGGAGGCCACCGAGGCGACGCCGATCTTGTAGCCGTCGAGCACGAGATGCCATGCGCGCTGCTGTCGGCCCCTGCGCCTCCCGTAGACCTCGCCATGCCCGCAGAAAAAATCTATGTGCGAAGCGCTAGATATTCGTGGCGTTGTCGGCTAACGTTCCTGGGGTCGAGAACAGAGCTAACAAAGACGCTGACGTAGCCGCCCCCCACGAGGGCGAAGGAGTGGGCCAGGGAAGTTGCAGGTCCTGCTCAGTTCGGCGGCAGACATCTGCCGTAGTTCGGTAGTACGCAGAAGGTTTTGTCTGTGGTGTGACAGCGGGTGGGGCCAACGCTTGTTCAGGGCTTCACCCGAGGTAAGGAAAGCTCGTCGTACGTGTCGGGGCCATGAAGTCGCGTGGGGCTCGGACACCGACGGACAGCACGGAGTAAGACAGAGGAAATCAGAGGCAAGGGAGGGCATTACACCGTTGGATCGCCCGCTACCAGTTGCATCTGTGGGCTGGGCGCGGACACCGCAGTTTCCCTCGAACGAGAGGTGGTCTCCGGTCACGCTTATGCGATCCTCGCACCCGAAGCCGTCCCTGACGGCTGGTGCGGACAAGACAAGCCGACGCTCTGTCGGTAGATGGTGTTCCTGACCCACAACCCTTGGGCCCCGGTGCTTTCGAGCACCGGGGCCCTCGTGATGGAGGTTTCATGGCTCAACCCGACGACATGCTCGACGATGAGGACTACCCCGCCTACACGATGGGCCGTGCCGCCGAGATCCTCGGCTGCTCGCAGGACTTCCTACGCCGACTGGGCGACGCGAAACTGATCGACCCGCAGCGCTCCAGTGGCGGGCACCGCCGCTACTCCCGCTACCAACTACGCCTCGCCGCTCGAGCCTGGGAGATGTGCGACCAAGGCACCGACATGGCCTCGGCCTGTCGGATCATCATTCTTGAGGACCAACTCGAAGAGGCCCTTCGACGCAACGAGCGCCACCAGCAGGGCTGAGCACACCGTCCGCGCGGGCTCGCCCGCAAAGTGCAGCCGAACGCTATACGGTCCCTCCCGTCAGGGCAGGGACCGTCTGTCGTCTGTAGAAGCGCCGCGGTGGGGGCGGTAGCCGCTGACCTGCGGTGAAGTGGGTGCGCCCGGCAGGATTCGAACCTGCGGCCTTGGGCTCAACCCTGTCTGACTTGGAGGGGCATCATCGCTCGACGGCCAGCCGCACGCCCAGCCCTATGAATACGCCTCCCGTCGCTGTGTCGATTCGGCGGCGAGCGGCCTGCCGGCGACGGAGCCATCCCCCGATCCGCCCTGCGAGCACGCCCACCGTGCCGTCGACGATAAACTCCAGGACGATCAGAATGGCGCCGAGGATCGCGAACTGCGCCCAGACCTGACCCAGTTGTGGGTTGATGAACTGTGGGAGGAACGCGATCGTGAAGGTCACCATCTTCGGGTTCAGTAGGTTGGTTAACAAGCCACTGAGATAAGCCCGGCGGCCCGAAATGCCTCCACCGACGACTGGCAACTCGCTCTGCTCGCTCTTGCGGTGCCGAATCATCTGCACACCAAGGTAGATCAGATAGGCGCCTCCGACGACCCGTACCACCGTGAAAGCGGTCGGCACTGCCGCGAAGAGAGCGGCCAGCCCAGCGGCCGCCACGGCGACGTGAACCACCTCGCTCGTTGCCACCCCTGCCGTGGCGAGCAGGCCGGCGCGCGGACCGCCGCGCATCCCACACCCCAAGACGAACAACATGTCCGGCCCGGGACTGACCATCGCAATGATCGTGGTCAGGGTGAAGGCCACGAGCAGATGCTGATCTATCGGCATGACAAGACCATTCCACATGTCGCCACAGCCCGGCGGGTCTGGCCCGTCACCCGAGACACAAGCAGGTTGAAGGGGCGACGTGCGAACAATGGCGAGGTGATCCGCGGAGGCACCTCTGAGGAGGATCGGGGTTCGGGGTGGAGCCCCGAGGTCTTCAAGGTCTTGTGTCCCGTGAGCGTGGCCGGCCAGCCCGGCCGATGCCGGCCGGAGGTCGCCAGCAGGCCGGGGCCGGGCCGGCGCGGCCCGCTTTGCGGGCCGCCCTTGAGGTGCTGCGGGTTCACCGCCTGGAAGCGTTGTACGTCTGCGCTCTGACGGTCGGGCTCCGCGCGGGGAGCTGCTAGGGCTCGCGTGGTCAGATGTTGACTTCGATGCCGGCGCCCTTACCGTTCGGCAAACCGTGCAGCGGACCGAGGGTCGCCTCCAGCTCGTGGCGCCCAAGACTGAGCGGTCTCGGCGGACGGTTCCGGTGCCTCACCCCGGACGGTGATGAAGGTACTCGGGTGCGGCCAGATCGGGCTGACGATGAACACCTACGCCCGTGTCCTGCCGGCGATCGAACCGGCCGCCGTGGATGAGGCCGCGAAGCACCTCTTCGGCTGACTTGGCTGTACGGAGGCCCGGATGATCGCCTCGACCGGGAGTGGAAGCCGCTGACCTGCGGTGGAGAGGGTGCGCCCGGCAGGATTCGAACCTGCGGCCTTGGGATTAGAAGAAGGTCAGGGATGGCTGATGGGGCGGCTGTGTCCCTGGTCAGCCCGTCCGTCATTGTCGGGCAGCGTCGGCGCTTGCAGGCGGACTTGGCTGTACGGATGGCTGTACAGTTCCCGCGCATGAGCAACGCCGACTCGCAAGACGCACCTGGCGGATCTGGTCCGGCAACCGCTGCGACGTCGGGCCTGGCTACCCGGTTGGCGCACGAGCTGGCCGGCGCAGCAGAGGTGAAGGTCGAGAACCTCCAATGGGGCCTGTCTGTGACGATCACGCCGACAAATCCCCACGCTCGCGCCTTCGGATGGGCCGACTTCGAGGACGAGATCGTCCTACAGGTTGGCGAGTACGGCGGCAGATGGAAACTTCGCCCGGTGCCCGAGGACCTGGCCTTCCTCGACGACGTGGCTCGTTCGGTCGTCGCGGGACGCGTCCGAGAGGTTCTTGCGCGGAAACGCTCCCTCATCGAGGTGGTGATGCCCGATGGGTCGGTCGAAACCGAGGCCGGTTACGAGGGCCTAGCTGGCTGCCTTCCGCTTCCCGCCTGGCGTCGCCGGTCCCGCAGCGTTCAATACGCGCCGTACAGTTCATCCCCCTGAGGCTGCCGCCTCGCGCCTCTACCTAAAGCCCATCTCCGCCGTGAGTCCGCACATCGTGGAACGGGCCTGCTCCCCGGTGTCAACACAACGATCCACCGTGTTGATGAAGGTGCTCGGCCACAGCCAGATCGGGCTGACGATGAACACCTACGCCCACGTTCTGCCGGAGATCGAGCGGGCCGCCGTGGACGAGGCCGCGAAGCACCTCTTCGGCTGACTTGGCTGTACGAATGGCTGTACGGAGGCTGTGGTGATCGACGGGGCCTGGTCCGGAAAGCCGCTGACCTGCGTTGGTGGGGGTGCGCCCGGCAGGATTCGAACCTGCGGCCTTGGGATTAGAAGTCCCCTGCTCTATCCGCTGAGCTACGGGCGCGTGTGGCGTGGATGTCGCGCCCAGAGGGTACCGCCGTCCCACTGCCCGACGGCGAAAAGGGTGCCCGCGTCCACGTCGCCGAGCAGAGTCTCACGTCCGCCTCGTAGCGGGCATCCGGGTTACCGCGGACCGGCTTCGCCCCGGACCGTACCTTTGGCTGGTGCTGCTGGATTCCGACGCCGAGAGCGACGTCGCCTACGAGCTGTGCCAGGTCGTTGGTCGCGCCATCCTGCCGTACCGGTCGTCGGCTGACGTCGGTACCGCGTTCTTCTTTCGGGGCGGCGACGACCCGGTGGGGGAGTCGCTGCTGACGGCGGCCGACCTGGTGGGTGCTTCCGGGGGCGAGTTGGGCCTGCGGACGAGCGTCACCGAGCCGGCGGGGGTGGCCCCGGCGGTCATTTCCGAGGCGGAGATCGTGCCCGGTTGGGCTCGCTTTGCGGGCGACGGGGTCGCGGTGCTGCCGACCGCTGGCCTGCACCGGTACGCCGGTGACGGCGGCTGGCGGTGGCGGGTCCAACCGGTGCCGGCGGGGATCGCCGCCGGGCCCGAGGTGGTCGCCCGCCTCGGCGCCGACGCCAGTTCCGCTTTCGTGCTGGCCCTTGGGGTACGCGAAGACGGGTCACGCCCGCTGGAGGTCGCGATCGAGCGGGTGGTCCGCGCCGGGGACGCCGTGCTGATCACCACGGGGCTGCCGCCGGGGTACGTCGGCGCGCCGGTCTTCATCGTTCAGGCTGACGCCACCGGTGAGGTCTCCCCGTACTGCCTGGGCCTGGTACTGCCCGGCGTTGGCGAACACCCGGTGGCGACCTTCGACCGGATCCGTGCGGTCCTCCCGGCGACGCCCGGCGACGTCTGAGTAACGCTGTCCGGCCGGGTCAGCCGCCGGGCGTGACCGCCCCTGCCGCGTCGGCCGTCCGCGTGCTGGCCGGGTTCGCGTCAGCTGTCTGCGTGCTGGCCGGGTCCGCGTTGCCCAGTGCGGCGTCGACTGGGGCGGCGTTGCCCAGTGCGGCGTTGGCCGGGGCCGCGTCGCCCAGTGCCGCGTCGGCTGGGGCGGTGGGGCCGGCGGCGAGGAACGCCTCGGCCCAGCGGCCCACCTCGTCGAAGACTTTTTTCCGTACGGCGGGGCCGGAGAGCGTGAGGTCGTGCAGACCGCCGTCGAAGCGGGCCACTGTGACGTGGCGACCGAGGCGGGGCGCGTAGCGGACCATGTGCTCGACGTCCAGTACGGCGTCGGCCAGGGTCGCGTTGTCGTGCCACTTGGTACCCCGGAACGAGCGGGTCGAGCAGGCCAGCAGCACCGGCACCTGGATGTCCAGCCCGGCGCGGAGCCGGCGTTGCCCGGTGCGGATCGCGTTCAGCCAGCCGGCCCGGACCGGGAACCCGGCCAGCGGCTTCCACGCCAGGTCGTAGGTCCACTCGCCGCGGTGGTCGGAGTGGATGCTCTCGCCGTACACCGTGCCCAGCCCGAACGGGAGGATGCGGTGCGGCGCCCTGCGGCCCAGCCGGGACGCGGCGGCCGCGAGGGGTCGACGGACCGCCCAGGGGGCGTTCAGGTCGAAGAAGGGGCTGTTGAGCACCAAGCCGTCGATGGTGCCGGTGTCGCGGCGGGCATCCGCCCAGAGCGAGATGATCAGGCCGCCGGTGGAGTGGCCCATCGCCAGCAGGGTGTCGTGCCCGTCGTCCTTGCGGATGATCTCGGCGGCGGCGTCCAGCTCGGGGAAGTAGTCGCTGATCTCGTGGCAGAAGTTCGGGGTCTGGCCCGGGAGCAGACTGCGGCCGTATTTGCGCAGGTCGAGGGCGTAGAAATCCCAGCCCCGCTCGGCGAAGAAGTCGGCCAGGTGGGTCTGGAAGAAGTAGTCGACGAAGCCGTGTACGTAGAGCACGGCCCGCCCGGTGGGGCGCTCGGCCCGCCGCCGGACCACTGTCGCGACAACGGGTCCCTCGTCGTCGGTGCCCAGGTCGATCGTCTGCCGCTCGTACGGCGGCCCCAACACGTCCGGTTCCACGAACGCGACGCTACGCCGTCAACCTACCCAGCGGTAGCCCACGCCCCGCCCGCCCTGCAGGCCCCGCCTCCCGCCGCACTGCCCCGCCCCGGACCGCCCCGCCCCACCCCGCCTCGCGCCGCCCCGCCCCACCCCGCTCGCATCGATCATGGAGTTGTGGTGCCTCGCAAAAGGGGCGATTGTGAATCTAACGCCCACCACAAGTCCATGATCGACCGAGTTTTGGGGCGGGGCGGGTGGGGCGGGTCAGGCGGTTTCCGCGTCGGCGCGGAGGGCCGGGTCGGCGGGGTCGTCGGGCTCGATCTGCGGCTGGGGGAGGTCGCGCAGGTGCTTGTTGTGCCGGGGCTCCTGGCGGGTCTTGGCGTCGTTGAGCCGACGCCGCAGGTCGTCACGGACATCGTTGAGGGCGGCGTGCAGGTCCTCCTCGGCGGAAGTGGTGACGATCTTCTGCCGGCCGGCGATCCAGCACTCCAGGGTGACCTTCTGGCCGCGCGCCTCCCGGTCCTTCACCGACACCTCCAGTTCGGTGGCGTCGGCGTGGAAGCTGGCGAGCCGGGCGTCGAGGGTGGCGAACTGCTCGGCGATCCAGTTGCGGTCGCCCTGGGAGAACCCGGCGCCCACCCGCAGGCACTCACCCACGGTGGCCGGGTTCGCCACGGCGCTCATCGCCGCGCCTCGGAAGCGTTCGCGGAGCCGATGGTGGTGATCGTCATGGCGCTGACCCTCTCGTCGACGGGGAGCTGTGGGTGGTGCGTTGATCAAGTCCTTACCCAGTTCGGGCGGCCTGGGAAACCGTCGACGGCGGGTTGGCCGGGTCGGGCGTACCACATCCGGGCTTGATCAGGGCGTTGTCCACAGGTGGGTTCGTCATCCACAGGTCGGGGATGGGCGCTGGCGGCGGGCGGTCTCGGTGCTGATGCTCGATGTCGAGTCGACTCGCGCTGGCAGGCCCCGATCCCCCTGGAGGGACGATGTTCGACACTTATCTGACCATTGTCGGCAATGTGCTGACGACGCCGGAGTGGCGGCGTACGACCCAGAGCAACACCCTGGTGGCCAACTTCAAGGTCGCCTCCACCGCCCGCCGACTCGACCGGGACAGCGGCCGGTGGGTTGACGGCAACTCGCTGCGCGTCCGCGTCAACTGCTGGCGCAAGCTCGCCGAGGGGGTGGCGGCCTCCGTCATGGTCGGCGATCCGGTGGTGGTCTGCGGGCGGCTCTACACCCGCGACTGGACCGACGACGCCGGTAACCACCGCACGCTCTACGAGCTGGAGGCGGTCGCCGTCGGCCACGACCTGTCCCGGGGCCGGGCCCGGTTCCTGCGGAACCGGCCGAGCATGACCACCAGCACCGTGGAGGACGCGGAGGCCGAGAGCCGGGTGCACGGCGAGCCGACCGAGCCGGTGCCCGCCGGGCAGGCACCCGTCCTGCCCGACGATCGTCCGCTGGACGACGACTTCGAGCTGCCCGACTACGCCGAGCTGCGCACCAGCCCGTTCGGCAACGTCCCGGAGGACGACGACAGCTCCTCGGGCGGCGGGCAGCTCAACGTCCCGCCGGGCCTCGACGACGAGTTGGCCCCTCCGCCCGGGGCGGAGGACGACATCACCGACGGTGACCTGGACATCGAGTTGGGGCCGGTGCCGGACGAGGGGCAGCTGGAGCCGGCGCAGCCCGGTCGAGGGCGGCGTGGTCGGGGCCGGGTCCCGCAGCCAGCCTGACCGGTCGGCTCGGCCGTCGCGGGGTTGGGCGGCGGTCGAGGGCGGCTGAGGTCCCGTATCGGTCGCGGGTGCCGCGAAAAACGGCACCCACACGGCGCGGTGCGGCTGCGGTGCGATGCGGCACCTGCCGTGCGGTGCGGCACGTGCGGTGCGGAACCTGCCGTGCGATGCGGCACGTGCGGTGCAATGCGGCACGTGCCGTGCGGTGCGGTGCGGCACGTGCGGCGCGGTGCGGTGCGGCACGACGGGGGCGGGGTGGCGGCGCGGCAGGCGTCGTCACCCCGCGTGACGGGCATCGGCGGGACCCGCCTGGTCGATTCAGTGGCTCTCGTTGCCGGTGCGGCACCGTGGGTTGGGCTGGTGCACGGGGTGCTCGTCTAGGCTGGCCGGCCGGAGGTGGTGCGGGTGCGACGGACAGCGCCGATGGCGAACGCGGTGGGGCTGCTGGCCGGGTACGCGCTGGACAGGCTGCTCGGCGACCCCCGCCGGTGGCATCCGGTGGCCGGCTTTGGGCAGGCCGCAGGCGCGCTGGAGCGCCGCCTCTACCGCCCGGACCGAACGGCGGGTGCGGCGTTCACCGCGTTGGCCGTCGGCGGGCCGGTGTTGCTCGGGGCGGTCGCCGCGGCGGCTACCCGGCACCGGCCGGTGACCCGGGCGGTGCTGGTGGCGGCCGGCACGTGGAGCGTGCTGGGCGGCCGTACGCTCCGACACGAGGCGACCGTCATGGGGCGGACGCTGCGTGACGGTGATCTGCCCGCTGCCCGGCGACGCCTCGGTCACCTCTGCGGGCGGGACCCGTCGACGCTGGGCGAGTCGGAGCTGGCCCGTGCCACCGTCGAGTCGGTCGCGGAGAACACCTCCGACGCCGTGGTCGCTCCGCTGCTCTGGGGGGCGGTCGCCGGCCTGCCCGGGCTGCTGGGCTACCGCGCGGCGAACACCCTCGACGCGATGGTGGGGCACCGGTCGGCGCGCTACGCGCGGTTCGGCACTCCGGCCGCTCGGCTGGACGACGCGCTCAACCTCGTGCCGTCCCGGCTGACCGGGCTGCTCACCATCGCCGTCGCGCCGGTCGCGCACGGTGACCGGCGGCGCGCCTGGCAGGTGTGGCGGCGGGACCGCAACGACCACCCGAGCCCCAACGCAGGTCAGTGCGAGGCGGCGATGGCCGGTGCGCTCGGGGTCCGCCTCGGTGGCCGCAACGTCTACTTCGGGCGCTCCGAGGTGCGACCGTTCCTCGGCGACGGCCCCCGCCCGGAGGCGCGGCACCTGAAGCGGGCAGCCCGGATCTCCGGCGCGGTGGGGCTGGCCGCCGTCGGGCTGGCCGCCGCGTACCCGGTGACCCTGGGCCGGCTGGTTGGCGCGGTGAGCAGGCGCGCACTGAACGGAAGCGTCGCGGTGCGGCGGGGGCGTCGGCGGTGAGCGGCGGGCTGTTGGTGGCCGGCACGACATCCGACGCCGGCAAGAGCGTGCTCACTGCCGGCATCTGCCGGTGGCTGCACCGGCAGGGCGTGAAGGTGGCGCCGTACAAGGCGCAGAACATGTCGAACAATTCAGCGGTGGTCGTCGGGGCGGACGGGCGCGGCGGCGAGATCGGGCGCGCGCAGGCCATGCAGGCCGCTGCCTGCGGGCTCGCACCCGACCTGCGGTTCAACCCGGTGCTGCTCAAGCCGGGCAGCGACCTGGCCAGTCAGGTGGTGCTGCTGGGCGAGGCGGTCGACACGATCACGGCCGGCACCTTCCGGCAGCTCCGTCCCCGGCTCGCCGAGACCGCGTACGCCGCACTGGCCGAGCTTCGCGAGGCGTACGACGTGGTGATCTGCGAGGGCGCCGGCAGCCCCGCGGAGATCAACCTGCGGGCCGGTGACTACGTCAACATGGGGCTGGCCCGGCATGCCAACCTGCCCACCATCGTGGTCGGGGACATCGACCGGGGCGGTGTCTTCGCCTCGATGTTCGGCACCGTTGCCCTGCTCGACCCGGCCGACCAGGCGCTGATCGCCGGCTTCGTGATCAACAAGTTCCGGGGCGACCTCGGGCTGCTCCAACCGGGTCTGGACATGCTGCGTCAGGTCACCGGCCGCCCCACGTACGGGGTGCTGCCCTGGGCACTGGACCTGTGGCTCGACGCGGAGGACTCACTCGCCTACGGCCGGGTGCTCGGCCGGCCCGCCGCCCCGCACGGCAGTGAATGGCTGGACGTGGCCGTCGTCCGCCTACCCCGGATCAGCAACGCCACCGACGTGGAGGCGCTCGCCACCGAGCCGGGCGTCCGGGTACGCCTCACCATCGAGCCCGCCGAGCTGGCCGCCGCCGACCTGGTCGTCCTGCCGGGCTCCAAGTCCACCGTCGCCGACCTCGCCTGGCTGCGCGAAACCGGCCTCGCCGACGCGGTAGCCACCCATGTGGCGGCCGGCAAGCCCCTGCTCGGCCTCTGCGGCGGCTTCCAGATGCTCGGCCGCGCCATCCACGATCCGGTGGAGAGCCGACGGGGCAGTGTGCCGGGGCTCGGTCTGCTACCCATCGAGATCACCTTCGATCCGCGCAAGACCGTCCGGCAGTCGGTGGGCACCGGCCCCGGTGGCCTCCCGGTGCGCGGTTACGAGATCCACCACGGGTACGTCTCGCAGGCCGACCCGAGCCTGACCCCGCTGCTGACCAGCGACGACGGTGTCGGGGAGGGGGCCATGCGCGGCGCGGTGCACGGCACCCACTGGCACGGGGCGTTCGAGTCCGACGAGTTTCGCCGGTGGTTTCTCACCGAGGCGGCTCGCCTGGCCGGCCGCAGCGGATTCCGGGTCGCACCGGCCACCAGCTTCGCCGCCGCCCGGGAACGATCACTCGACCTGCTCGGCGACCTGGTGGAGGAACACCTGGACACCGACGCCCTCTGGCGTCTCATCGAAACCGGCCCACCCGCGGGCCTCCCCTTCATCCCACCCGGCCCGCCACCCTCCTGACCCGCGCGTGCTCTTGACCTGCGCAGGGTCTTGACCTGCGCATGGTCTTGACCTGCGCAGGGTCCTGGCCGGTGCATGGTCCTGGCCGGTGCATGGTCCTGGCCCGCGCACGTTCTTGCCGGCGCACCGTCCCATGGGGAGTGTGAGGCGCGGGCCGTGCATGATCGGGCTCGGCCTCGTCCGCGCGACGAGGGGCCTGTTTCCTGGATGACCCCATGGCGTTAGGCGGAACGGCTGTTCGTCAACCGGCGCCATCTCGTCGATCATGCAGTTGTGGTGGGCAACAAAACGCCCGTAAACGGCTAAGCCGGGCACCACAACTGCATGATCGCCGCGCCCGCGCCCGCGCCGCCCCTGCTCCGCGACCTTGCACTTTGTGTCCCGACACAAGGTGCATTTCACCCGTCTCGACAACCGAAACCGCATGGTCGGCGCGATCTTCCCGCTCCATCTCGGTGATCTACCAGGAGCCCTTACGCCAGCACGGGTTGACCCGCCGGCCACAGCGCTAACGCGAGGTGTTGGTTTCCTGGATCGAGCGCGATCTTGAGCTGGCCGCCCGGCGGATGCGCGTGCGGGGCGAGGTGCTGGGGTCAGGGACGGATGTCGGCGGGGCGGTCGGTGGTCGGGAGGCCGGCGGCGAGCCAGGCGTCCACGCCGCCGATCATGTCGGTGGCCCGGCGCAGCCCGAGGGTCTGCAGGCTGGCGGCGGCCAGGCTGGAGCTGTAGCCCTGTCTGCACACCAGCACGATCTCCCGGTCGTACCCGGTGGCTTCCGGGATCCGCCAGGCGCTGGCCGGATCAAGGCGCCACTCCAGCACGGTCCGGTCGATGACGACCGCGCCCGGCAGGTCGCCCTGTTCGCGGCGCTGCGTTTCGGTACGGGTGTCGACAAGCAACGCACCGCCGCGTACCGCCTCGACGGTCTGCTGCGGAGTCAGTCGGTGCAGCCCGGCGCGGGCCTGTTCGAGCAGGGCGTCTATACCGGGGCTCATCACGTCTCGGAGCACCACCCGATCATGCCGATTCGGCGGCACCCCCGGCGGCGAACGGGCCGCCCGTCACCCGTCGCCGCCCCAATTCCCCCGGACGTGACGGTGGCCGCCCAGGGCGGTCAGCCGGACGTGTCAGCATGGCCCACCCTGGCCCCGCAACCGGCATGATCTCCCGGGCGGCCTGCACGGCACCGCACGAGTCGTGACCGAGCACCACCACGGTTTCACTGACCTCGCGGTGTCCCGGCAACAGGGGTACCGCGAGGTCAATGAGTCGGAGTCGGTCGCCCTGCCCGGCAGTGGCGGCGGCATACTTCGGGCATGCACCACGGGAGGCTGTGCTGAACCCGGAGACTGGCGGGCCGACCGTGGCGGTTGTCGAGGCGTACGCCGAATTGGCTCGTCGGGTGCTCGCGGGCCCGGCGCGGTTGGGGCGGACCCGGCTGGTCGCGGTCGACGGGCCGAGCGGCGCGGGTAAGAGCCGGTTCGCCGCGCAGCTCGCGGCTGCCCTGGCGGGGTCGCTCGGCGGCCGACCGCCGGTGGTGCACACCGACGACCTGCTCGACGGGTGGGACGACCAGGTCACCTTCTGGCCCCGGCTCGACGAGGGGGTGCTCGCCCCGCTGCGCAACGGGGAGCCGGGCGCCTACCGGCGGTACAGCTGGGTCCGGCAACGCTTTCTGCCCCGGCCGGTTCCGGTGCCGGTGGCTCCGGTGCTGGTGGTCGAGGGGGTCAGCGCCGCCCGTGCGGTCGTCCGGCCGGAGCTGACGCTTGCCGTGTTCGTCACCGCGCCCGCGTCGCTGCGGCTGGCTCGCGCGGTCGCCCGGGACGGGCCGGAGATCCTGCCCGAGCTGCGCCGCTGGCATGACGGGGAGCGGGCGCACTTCGCCGTCGACGAGACCGCGGTCCACGCCGACCTGGTGGTGGATGGCGCGCCGCCGCTGCCGCACGACGCGGACCGGTACTACGTGCGGCTGCCGTGAGCGGGGCATGGACGTCGGCGACCGACTGCGGCACGATGCGGAGAGCTACGGCGAACGGGGGGCCACCATGACGGCAGCGGACGCGCCAGCGCGGCGTCGGATCACCCTCACCGGCATCAGCTCGCGGGCCTGGGAGCATCCGGCCGACCGCGGTGCCCTGGTCGCGCTGCGGGAGCTGCGCGGCTTCGACGACGTGGTGCGGGCGTTCTTCGGGATGTGGAACGAACGGGGTTTCCGGCTGTCCGTGCTCGCCTCCGGCATCCGGGTCGACCACCGGCAGTACCCGGCGGTGTGGCAGCGCTACACCGAGGCCGCGGCGGCGCTCGACGTGGCCGAGCTGCCTGAGCTGTACGTGACCCAGTCGCCCTGGCTGGGCGCCGAGGCGGTCGGGCTGGAGCGGCCGTTCATCGTGCTGAACTCCGCATGCGTGCAGCAACTCGACGAGGACGAGCTGCGCTGCCTGCTCGGCCACGAGTTGGGGCACGTGGGCAGTGGGCACGCGGTCTACAAGACCATGCTCATGATCCTCACCCGCTGGGCGGCCAACCTGAGCTGGTTGCCGGTCGGTGCCATCGCGCTGCGAGCCATCATCGCGGCGATGCTGGAGTGGTGGCGCAAGGCCGAGCTGTCCGCCGACCGGGCCGGTCTGCTCGCCGGGCAGGACCCGGCCGCCGCGCTGCGGCTGCTGATGAAGCTGGCCGGCGGCGGTGACCTGTCCCAGGTCGACACCACCGCCTTCCTGGAGCAGGCCGCCGAGTACGAAGGCGGGGGCGACCTGCGCGACAGCCTGCACAAGATCCGGATGACCGCGTGGAGCACCCACCCGGTGCCGGTGGCGCGGGCGGCGCAGCTGCGCCAGTGGATCGACTCCGGGGCGTACGGGAGGGTGCTGGCCGGGGACTATCCGCGCCGCGAGGACGACAGCTCGACAAGCGTCTCGGAGGAGATCAAGGCGGCTGCCGAGTCGTACTGGGAGGAGTTCAGCCGGTCCACCGACCCCCTGGTCGGGTTGCTGCGCCGGCTCGGCGACGGCGCGAGTGACGTCGGCGAGTGGGTGGGCGGCACCGCCGGCCGGGCCCGTTCCTGGATGGACGCGGCCACCGAGGCGGCGGGCCGCGCACACCGCGCCGGCCGGGCCGCACCCGGCGGGCGGACCGGCGCCGGCCCCACGGACAGCGGTGACGGTACGGGCTCGGCCAGCACGCCCCGGTAAGGCCGGCATACCATTCCGGTCATGACCTCACCGATCATGTCCGAGTCCGAGGTGCGGGCCGCCGTCGAGCGGGAGATGCCTGGCGTACGGGCCGACCTGGAGCGCCTCGTCCGCATTCCCGGCATCGCCTTCGAGGGCTTCGACCACTCGCACGTGGAACGCTCCGCCGAGGCGGTCGCCGAGCTGCTGCGCGGCTGTGGCCTGGACGTCGACATCGTGCGATCCGGCGGCCAGCCGGCGGTGATCGGCCGCCGGGCCGCCCCGCCCGGCGCTCCCACCGTGCTGCTCTACGCCCACCACGACGTCCAGCCGGTCGGCGACCGGTCGCTGTGGGAGTCGGACCCGTTCGAGCCGGTGGAACGGGACGGCCGGCTCTACGCCCGGGGTGCGGCCGACGACAAGGCCGGCATCATGGCGCACGTCGCGGCGCTGCGCGCGTACGGTGACGCGCTGCCGGTCGGCGTGGTCCTCTTCATCGAGGGCGAGGAGGAGTACGGCTCCGACTCGCTGGAGCAACTGCTGGCCGAGCACCGCGACGAGATCGCCTCCGACGTCATCGTGATCGCCGACTCCGGCAACTGGGACATCGGCGTACCGGCGTTGACCACCTCGCTGCGGGGCATCGTCAACTGCTTCGTCGAGGTGCGCACGCTGGACCACGCGGTGCACAGCGGCATGTTCGGCGGCGCCGTGCCGGACGCGCTCACCGCGCTGGTCCGGCTGTTGGCGACGCTGCACGACGATGCCGGGAACGTGGCCGTGGACGGGCTGGTCGGCCGGGAGGGCGCCGCCGTCGACTACCCGGAGGACCGGGTCCGGGCCGAGGCTGGGCTCGCCGACGGCGTGCAGTTCATCGGCACCGGCCGGATCACCGACCGGCTCTGGACCAAGCCGGCGCTGGCCATCCTCGGTGTCGACGCGCCGTCCACCGGCGAGGCGCCGAACGCCCTGGTCCCGGCCGCGAAGGCGAAGCTCAGCATCCGGCTCGCCCCGGGCGACGACCCCAAGCGGGCGTACGCGGCGGTGCGCGCGCACCTGGAGCGGCACGCGCCGTGGGGTGCGCAGGTGACTGTCACCTTCGAACACGACGGTGACCCGTGCGTGATCGACGCGTCCGGGCCGATGTTCGACGCCGCCCGTTCGGCCTTCCGGACCGCCTGGGACGGCACCGACCCGGTGGACATCGGCGTCGGCGGTTCGATTCCGTTCATCGCCACCTTCCAGGAGATGTTCCCGAAGGCGGCGATCCTGGTGACCGGTGTGGAGGACCCGCACGCCCGTGCGCACGGCCCGAACGAGAGTCTGCACCTGGGGGAGTTCGCCCGGGTCTGCCTCGCCGAGGCGCTTCTCCTGCGGAACGTGGCGGCGGCGAGCAGTTAGGTGCCAGAACGGAAACTTTGGGCCTGATCTGGGGGTTTACGGCGTGTCGGATGGCCAGCTGTTATAGCCTTTCGTACATGAGTACGAACGAGGTGATGGCCCGGTTGGGGGCCGCTGTCAGCGCGCTGGGAGATGTCGATGTCTCCGCGTGGTCCGAGGACACGCTCAACGAACAGCTCGGTGAGCTCTCCGCCGCACTGGTCGCCCTCGACTCGGTGCTCTCCCGGGTCGCCGGCGAGGTCCGCGCCCGAGGGTTGCGCATCGAGGAGCCCGTCTCCGCCTGATCCGTCGTCCGCGTGAGCGGGCGGCACCCTGCCGACACCGCCCGGGCACGGCAATGCCCGGGCGGTGTCGGAGGTGACTGGCAGGATGAGCTGCGTGCGGTTCCTCGATCTGGCAGCCACCTCCGCGGCCGTGGGCGCCACCAGTGGCCGACGGGCAAAGGTGGAGCTGCTCGCTGACGCGCTGCGCCGGCTCGACCCCGGCGAGGTGGAGCCCGGTGCCGGCTACCTCGCCGGTGAGCTGCGCCAACGGCAGACCGGGGTCGGCTACGCGAGCCTGCGTGACCTGCCGCCACCGGCCGCCGAGCCGACGTTGACGGTGGCCGCCGTGGACGCGGCCATCGCGCAGATCGCCGCGGTGCACGGCTCTGGCTCACAGGCTCGGCGTCGGGCGCTGCTCGGTGCCCTCTACGCGGCGGCGACGGCCGACGAGCAGCGCCTGCTCACCGGCCTGTTCAGCGGCGAGCTACGCCAGGGCGCCCAGGCCGGGCTCCTCGCCGACGCGGTGGCCCGGGCCGCCGAGGTGCCGGTGGCGGCGGTCCGTCGGGCGCTGCTGCTCGCCGGTGATCTCCGGGCGGTGGCGGTGGCCGCGCTGACCGGTGGGGCGGCCGAGTTGGCCGGGTTCGGTCTGCAGGTGGGCCGGCCGCTGGCGCCGATGCTCGCGCAGAGCGCCCCCTCGGTCGACGAGGCCCTCGCCGCGACCGGCACGCCGGCGGTGGTCGACGTGAAGCTCGACGGCATCCGCATCCAGGTGCACCGCTCCGGCGCCGACATCGCCGTGTTCACCCGCAGCCTCGATGAGATCACCACCCGGGTGCCCGAGGTGGTCGCCGCGGTCCGTTCCCTGCCCGGCCGGGAGTTGGTCCTCGACGGCGAGGCGATCGGCTTGGACGAGACCGGCCGCCCACTGCCGTTCCAGCAGACGTCCAGCCGGGCCGCCCGACGCACCACCCCCAGCACCACCGGGGGCACCCCGGTCGCCCCGGCGGTGCTCGCGGCGGCCGCCAGCACGGGCGCGACGGTGCTCACCCCGTACTTCTTCGACCTGCTGCACCTCGACGGCCAGGATCTGATCGACCTGCCCGGCCGCGAGCGGTGGGCCGCCCTCGCCGGTTCGGTGGATTCGTCGCTGCTGGTCGGGCGGATGGAGGTCGACAGTCCGGAGCAGGCCGCCGCCGCGTTCGCCGCCGCGCTCGACGCTGGGCAGGAGGGCGTGGTGGTCAAGGCGCCGGACGCCCCCTACGACGCCGGCCGGCGCGGTGCCGCCTGGGTCAAGGTCAAGCCCCGGCACACCCTCGACCTGGTGGTGCTCGCCGTCGAGTGGGGCAGCGGCCGACGCAAGGGCTGGCTGTCCAACCTGCATCTGGGCGCGCGTGACGCGCGCACCGGCGACTTCGTGATGCTCGGCAAGACGTTCAAGGGGCTCACCGACGAGCTGCTGCGGTGGCAGACCGAGCGGTTCCTCGACCTCGCCGTGGAACGCGGCGACTGGGTGGTCCGGGTCCGGCCCGAGCAGGTGGTCGAGGTCGCCTTCGACGGGGTGCAGACGAGTTCGCGCTATCCCGGTGGGGTGGCCCTGCGGTTCGCCCGGGTGGTGCGCTATCGCGACGACAAATCCGCCGCCGAGGCGGACACCATCGACGCGGTCCGCGCCATCCACGCCGGCCGGGTCAGCAGCGGCTGACGGGTCGCGGTCAGGCGGATGCGACAGGCGTCGGTTCGGCGGCCCGGTCCCGCGGAGCCGGAGGGGTGCCGATGCCGGCGGCCCGGCGGGCCTCCCGACGGGCCACCCAGCCGTAGCCGAAGAGGGCCATCACCGCGAAGAGCCACCACTGCACGACGTAGCCGAAGTTCTGCCAGTTGTTGGCGTGCCCGACCGGCACCGCCTTGAACAACGGATCGGCTGCCGGGGTCTGCTCGTCGAGCAGCAGGTAAGCGCCGTAGACCGGGTAGGGCAGCTCGCCGGCCAGCCGGGACACCCCGATCCGCCGGATCTCCAGCACCCCGTCGCGTCGGGCCACCGCGCCGGCACCGCTCTCGGTCTCGTGCACCCGACCGACAACCGTGACGTCGCCGGTCGGCGCTGCCGGCACCGACGGATGGGCGGTCGCCCCACCGGGCGCCGGCGGGATCCAGCCCCGGTCCACCAGGAGCGCCGTGCCGTCGGTGAGCACCAGCGGGGTGAGCACCTCGAAGCCGACCCGGCTGTCCACCGTCCGGCCACGGACCAGCACGGTGTTCGTGGGGTCGTACCGGCCGGTGACGCTGACCCGGGTCCAGACCTTGTCCTCGGCGGGCGCCGGGCCCGTCGTCCCCGGGCCGCCGGTGGGAGCGCGCAGCGCGTCGGCGAGCGGCGCGGGGGCCATCCGCTGGCCCGCGTCGATCCGCTCATTGACCTCGGTGCGCCCCCGGTAGCGGTCCAGCTGCCAGTTGCCGAGGAACACCATGACGGCGGCGGCGACCAGGGTCAGCGCGAGAGCGCCCAGCCAGCGTGGGCTCAGCAGGAACCGGTACACGGCACCGAGGCTACTCGTATGACCGGCGCCACTGACCTGGACCGGGCCGAAGCGGGCCGGGAACGACGCCCGGGGGCGCTGCCAGGGCCGGGCCGCCTGCCCCGGTTGGCGGTGCTCGCGCCTCCAGCCGGGCGGGTATCGTCACGCCGACGGATCGGCCTCGGTCGTCCCGTCGCGTACCCGCTGCCGCTCGCGAGGAGTCGATGATGACCGTCGTGCCGCGCCTGGTGCTCAGCGCGCCGTCCTCCGGGCACGGTAAGAACGCGCTGGCGATCGGGCTGCTCGCCGCCCTGGCCGAGCGAGGAGTCGACGTCGCCGGGTTCAAGCTCGGGCCGGACCACGTCGACGCCGCCTACCTCGGCCTCGCCTCCGGTCGGCCGGGTCGGGTGATCGACCCCCGGCTGGTCGGCCTCGACCGGCTCGCCCCGCTGGTGGCGCACGGTGCCGCCGGTGCCGGGCTGGCCGTGGTGCAGGGCAGCATGGGGCTGTACGACTCGGTCGGTGGCCGTCCCGAGCAGGAGTCCACGGCCGCCGCGGCCGCCGCGCTGCGCAGCCCGGTGGTGCTCGTCGTCGACGTGGCCGCGATGGGTCAGTCGGTGGCGGCCCTGGTGCACGGTTTCCGCTCGTACGACGAGCAGTTGTGGCTCGGCGGGGTGATCCTCAACCGGGTGGCGTCGTCGCGGCACGAGGGGATGCTGCGCGAGGCGTTGGACGACGTGGGGGTGCCGGTCTACGGCGCGCTGCGTCGGCAGGACCTGCCGGCGGTGCTGCCGTCGCGGCGGCACGGGGTGGCGCCGGTGGTCGACGACTCGGCCGACGCCGCCCGTGCGGTGCGCCGGCTGGGCGAGGCCGTCGCCGCCACTGTCGACCTGGAACGGTTGCTCGGGCTGGCCCGCTCCGCCCCGCCGCTGCCGGCGCCGGCCTGGTCTCCCGAGGAGGCCCTCGGCACGTTCACCGCCCCGGCGAACCGCCCACTGGTGGCGGTGGCGGGTGGGCCGGGCGGCAGCTTCAGCCACCCGGAGACCGCCGAGTTGCTCCGGGCCGCCGGCGCCGAGGTCGTCGTCCTCGACCCGCTGCGTGACGAGGCGCTGCCGGTCGGCACCCGCGCGCTGGTCGTCGGCGGCGCGCTGCCCGAGGCGTACGCCCAGCAGTTGTCGGCCAACCGGCGGCTCTGCATCGCGGTGGCCGAGTTGGCGCGGACCGGGCGTCCGGTGATCGCCGAGGGCGCCGGGCTGCTCTGGCTGGCCCGGGAGTTGGACGGGCTGCCGATGTGCGGTGTGCTGGACGCGGTCGGGGTCAGCCGGGACGGGGTGGTGGCCGGCTACCGGGAGGCGACCGCCCAGACCGACAGCGTGGTCGCCGCCGCCGGCACGGTGCTGGTCGGGCACAAGGCGCATCGTGCGGTGCTCACTCCGCGCGCCGGTCAGCGTCCGGCCTGGAGTTGGGACGGCGGCGCGCCGGAGGGCTTCGTCTGGCGCAACGTGCACGCCTCGCAGCTCACCCTGCACTGGGCGAGCCATCCGGCGACGGCGGCCCGGTTGGTCACCGCGGCGGCGGCCGACCTGACGAGCGAGGTGGTGCCCGCCCAGCCGGGCGGGGTGTCGGTGTGATCGGTCAGGTGGCGGTGCGCCGGTTCCCGGCGTTGACCGTCTCCACCCCGCGTACCGAGGTGCGTCAGCTCACGGCGGCCGACGCGGGGGCGGCCGGGGAGATCTTCGCGGACAAGCTGACCCGGCGTTGGCTGCCGCTGCCCGACGACTCCGGCCCGATCGACGGGCTGGCCTGGTGCACCGATCTGGCCCGACAGCGGCGCGACAGCGGGGAGGGTGACCACTACGCGGTGCTCCGGCGGGAGGACGACCAGGTGGTGGGCTCGCTGTGGACCCGGCGTACCGACTGGGGCGCCCGCCTCACCGAGATCTCCTACGCGATGGCGGCGCACGCGCGGGGCTTCGGCTTCGCCGCCGAGGCGGTCGACGCGGTGGCCATCGCGCTGATCCTGGAGCACGGCTTCCAGCGGGTCGAGCTGCGGGTGGCACCCGGCAACCTGGCCTCCCGCCGGGTCGCCGAAAAGGCCGGGTTCAGCTACGAGGGTCTGCTGCGTAACGCCGGCTTCGTCAGCGGCGGCCGGGTCGATCTGGAGCTCTGGTCGTTCGTCGCCGCCGACCTGCGCTGACCTGCGCTGACCTGCGCCGACCTGCGCTGACCTGCGCTGACCTGCGCTGACCTGCGCTGACCTGCGCTGACCTGCGCGTCGGTCAGCCGACGATGGCGTCCGATGGTGGGGTGAACTGGCGGGTCGGTTTGCCCTTCAGGCCGTCGCGCAGAGTCTCCGAAACCGCCGCGATCGGGATCTGGGACTGCCCGTCACCGACCGCGTTGAACGGATTGTCCGGGTCGGAGATGAAGCTCGCCGCGGCCAACTCGGGGGTGTAGCCCACGAACCAGGCGGAGCGGGTGCTGTCCGTCGTACCGGTCTTGCCGGCCACCGGGCGTCCGACGGTGCCCCGCACGCTGTCGGCGGTGGACCAGCCGCCGCAGCTGCCGCGCGCCGGGGTGTCTCCGGTCGGGCAGCGGGCCGCGTCGGTGGCCGCCCGCGCGGCGTCCGCGCTCACCACCTGTCGGCAGCGCGGCTTGGCCACCTCCCGGTGCAGGCCGCCCGGGGTGGCGTAGGTGGCGGGCGTGCCGTCCCGGTTCATGATCGCTTGCACCGGGATGGCCTCGCAGTAGCGGCCGTCGGCCGCGATGGCGGCGTACGCGTTCGCCATCTCCAGCGGGGTGGCGTCGGAGACGCCCAGGGTGAACGCGCCCCACTTCTTCGCCTTGTCCGGGGCTGCGTGTTCCCGGTCGACGTCGGTGCGCCAGCGCAGTCCGAGCTGTTCGGCCAGCCGGACCGCCCGGTCCGCGCCGACCTTCTCCTCCAGCCACACGAAGTACGTGTTGACGGACTTGCCGAAGCCGGACCACATGGTCTGTTGGCCGGTCATGGCACCGCTGGCGTTGGAGGGTGCCCAGCCGTCGTACACGGCCGACTTGTAGCGGTAGGGCGCGTTGAACGAGGTGGAGAGGGTCATCCCCGAGTCCAGCGCGGCCAACATCGGGAACATCTTGAACGTCGACCCGGCCTGGTAGCCGGCCAGGTCGCCGCCGCCGAGCAGTGGTGCCACAGTGTTCGGGTAGTTGGCCTTCATGTTGGGTCCGGCTTCGGGGTTGGAGTTCTGCGGGTTGTCGGCCAGGTCCAGTGAGTACGTCCGGTTCACCGCCATCGCCTTCACCCGCCCGGTGCCCGGCTCGGAGACCACGATGCCGTTGGCGAACGGGCTGCCGGTGGCTTCCTTGGTGCCGACGCTCTTCTCCGCCGCCTCCTGGATCTTCGGGTCCAGGCTGAGCACGATCCGGTAGCCGCCCCGGCGCAGGTTGTCCATCCGTTCCAGCCGGCTCGCCCCGAACGCGGGCTGTGCGCTCCACCAGTTCTTCAGGTAGTCGCAGGCGAAGCCCCAGCTGTTGTACTTTTCCGGCACCGCGGCGCAGTCGTGCGGCGGGGTGGTCAGCTTGAGCCCGATCGGCTCGGACTTGGCGGCGGCGGCCGAGTCGGGGGAGAGGTAGCCGAGTTGGCTCATCCGGTCCAGCACGTAGTTGCGCCGCCCGGTGGCATCCTTCTGGTCGGAGTCGGCCGGGTCGTACTCGGACGGGGACTTGACCAGTCCGGCGAGGGTGGCGGCCTCGACCGGGGTGAGGTCCTTCGGGGTCTTGGAGAAGAAGATCTCGCTGGCCGCGTAGATGCCGTACGCCCGGTGCCCGAAGTACGCCGAGTTCAGGTAGCGCTCCATGATCTGTTCCTTGCTCAGTTCCTTCTCCAGGTCCAGCGCCATCCGCATCTCCTTGACCTTGCGCAGGCTGGTCTGCTGGGTGGCTTCCTGGACCTCCTTGGGCGTGGTCGCGCTGTCCCGCAGGGCCATTCGGACGTACTGCATGGTCAGCGTCGAGGCGCCCTGGGAGCCGCCGGAGCGGGCGTTGGAGACGAAGGCGCGGGCCACGCCCTTCGGGTCGACGCCGTGGTGCTGGTAGAAGCGGGAGTCTTCGGCGGCGACGATCGCCTGCTGGATGTTCGGCGACATGTCCGACAGCTTGGTGTACTGCCGGTACTCCTCGTAGAACAGGGTCAGCACGGTCCTGCCGTCCGGGGCGTAGACGTACGAGGTCTCGGCGGGCACGGCGGTCTTCAGTAGCCGGGTCTTCTGGTCCACGGCGTGCGCTGTGGCCTTCGCGCCGAGCCCGGTCAGGGCGACCAGTGGGTACGCGGCGGCGGCGATCACGATTGCGGCGATCAGCCCGGCACGCAGGAGAGGGACGAGGCGACCAGCGGCAGCAAGGGCTCGGTTGTTCACCTGGTCAAGTTATGACATTTCCGATTCGTACATGAGAAAAACTCTTAAACCGGCGAGTGGTGACGCGGCTTACGTCGGGATCGACTGTTCCGCCGGCCACCTTCCCGGCAGGATCGCGGACATGTCTGATCAGCCGCGCGCGGTCGCCCCACGTCCCGGGGCGGAGCCGGACCTCGCGCACCACGGCGACGCCGAGGCCACCGCCGGCCTGATCGACCTCGCCGTGAACGTCCGTCGGGCGCGGCCGCCCGGCTGGCTGGCCGACCCGATCGCCGCGACCCTGACCGAGCTGGCCCGCTATCCGGACCCGGCGCCGGCCCGGGCGGCGGTCGCCGCCCGACACCGCCGTCACCCGAACGAGGTGCTGCTCACCGCCGGCGCCGCCGAGGGCTTCGTGCTGATCGCCCAGGCGCTGCGCGGCGTCCGCCGCCCGGTGGTGGTGCACCCCCAGTTCACCGAGCCGGAGGCGGCGCTGCGGGCCGCCGGGCACCCGGTCGAGCGGGTGCTGCTCGACGCCGCCGACGACTTCCGGCTCGACCCGGCCCGGGTGCCCGCCGACGCCGACCTCGTGATGATCGGCAACCCGACCAACCCGACCTCGGTGCTGCACCCCGCCCGGACGGTGGCCGCGTTGGCCCGCCCCGGCCGGGTGCTGGTGGTCGACGAGGCGTTCGCCGACACCACCATCGCCCCCGGGCACCCCGGCGAACCGGAGTCGCTGGCCGAACGCCGCGACCTGCCCGGACTGCTCGTGGTGCGCAGCCTCACCAAGACGTGGGGCCTGGCCGGGTTGCGGATCGGCTACCTGCTCGGTGAGGCGGAGCTGCTGTCCCGACTGGCCGCCGTCCAGCCGCTCTGGGCCGTCTCCACGCCCGCGTTGGCGGCCGCGTCGGCCTGTGCCAGCGCCGTCGCGGTCCAGGCCGAACGCGCGATCGCCGCCGACCTCGCCGCCGACCGCGACCACCTGGTCGCGCGCCTCACCGACCTGCCCGGTGTACGCGTCGTCGGCCGTCCCGCCAGCGCGTTCGTCCTGCTGCACCTACCGGGTGCGACAGTCGTACGGGCCGCCCTGCGCGAGCGCGGCTGGGCGGTGCGCCGAGGCGACACGTTCCCCGGCCTCGGCCCGGACTGGCTGCGGGTGGCGGTACGCGACCGCAACACCACCGACGCGTTCATCGACGTGCTGCGCGAGATCATGGAGGCATGATGCTGGAGACCACGATCGCGGCGATCCGCCCGGCGGACGAAGCGGCCATGGCCGCCGCCCGCGAGCTGCACGGCCGGCTGACCAAGCCGGCGGGCTCGCTGGGCGTGCTGGAGGAGCTTTCGGTACGCCTCGCCGGCCTGGCCGGGGCCTGCCCGCCGCCGCTGCCCGAGCCGGCCGCGGTGGCGATCTTCGCCGGTGACCACGGGGTGCACGCCCAGCGGGTGAGCCCCTGGCCGCAGGAGGTCACCGCGCAGATGATCGGCAACTTCCTGGCCGGTGGAGCGGTGGTCAACGCGTTCGCCCGGCAGGCCGGTGCGGCGGTCACCGTGGTCGACGTCGGCGTGGCCACCCCGCTGCCCACCGACCCGGCCGGCTCCGACCCGGCCGTGCTCGACCCGGCCGTGCCCCGGCTGGTTGTCGCGTCGGTCCGCCGGGGCACCCGCGACCTCATGGTGACCGCGGCGCTGACCCGGGACGAGGCATTGGCGGCGGTGCAGACCGGCATTCGGATCGCCGACCAGCTGATCGACGCCGGCGCCGGCATCCTGCTCACCGGGGACATGGGCATCGGCAACACCACCCCGGCCGCCGCGCTGATCGCCGCGTTCACCGGCGCCGACGCGCTCGACGCCACCGGTCGGGGCACCGGCGTCGACGACCCGACGTACGCGCACAAGGTGGCGGTGGTGCGGGCTGCGCTGGCCCGGCACACCCCCGACCCGGCCGACCCGCTGGGCGTGCTGGCCGCCGTCGGTGGCCTGGAGCACGCCGCCCTGGCCGGGCTGATCCTGGGCGCCGCCGCGCGCCGCACGCCGGTGCTGCTGGACGGCGTGATCGCGGTCTCGGCCGCGCTCGCCGCCGCCGCGTTCGCCCCGGCGGCGGTCTGCGCCATGGTCGCCGGCCACCGCTCGGCCGAGCCCGGTGCCACGGTGGCGCTGCGCCATCTCGGCCTCGACCCGCTGATCGACCTGGGGCTGCGCCTCGGCGAGGGCACCGGAGCGCTGCTGGCGTTGCCCGTGGTCACCGGCGCGGTGCGGGTGCTGCACGAGGTGGCCACCTTCGACTCCGCCGGGGTGGCCGAGAAGTGATCACGGGCGACGAACGAGCCGTCCGCCTCGGTGGTGCTGGGTGACCTCCAATCCGTACCCCCTCGGTCTGCGGCTCGACGGGCGGCGGGTGGTCGTGGTGGGTGGCGGCGCGGTCGCCACCCGGCGCGTACCCGCGCTGCTGGACGCCGGTGCGGACGTGCTGCTGGTCGCCCCGGAGCTGACCCCGGCGCTGCGCGCGCGGGCCGACGCGGGTCGGCTGCACTGGGTGCCGCGCCGGTTCCAGCCCGAGGACCTGGACGGCGCGTGGCTGGTCCAGGTCGCCATCGACGACCCGATGGCGGCGGCTTCGGTGAGCGCCGCCGCCGCCGAGCGGCGGATCTTCTGCGTCCGGGCCGACGACCGGACGGCCGCCACCGCCTGGACCCCGGCGGTAACGCGGCACGGCCCGGTCACCGTGGCGGTGCTCGGCGGCGGCGACCCCCGACGGGCGATGACCGTCCGCGACGCGATCCGCGACCTGCTCGCCGTCCGCCTGACACCTGCCGCTGCCGCTGCCGCCGCTGCGCTGCCTGGCCAGGCCGGTGCCGTCGCTGCGCCGCCTGGCGGGCTCGGTGCCGGGGCGACGACCGGGACGACCGGGGGGCAGATCGGGCGGGTGGCGCTGGTCGGCGCGGGGCCGGGGGACCCGGAGCTGATCACCGTGCGGGGTTGGCGGCTGCTCACCGAGGCGGACGTGGTGGTCGCCGACCGGCTGGTGCCCGGCCTGCTCCTGGACGAGCTGCGCCCGGACGTCGAGCTGGTGGACGCCTCGAAGATCCCCTACGGCCCGTCCCGGGCCCAGGAGGAGATCAACCAGATCCTGGTGGACCGCGCGCTGGCGGGCGCGTTCGTGGTGCGTCTCAAGGGCGGCGACCCGTACGTCTTCGGTCGCGGCGGCGAGGAGTTGCTGGCCTGCGCGGCCGCCGGCGTGCCGGTGACCGTCGTGCCCGGGGTGACCAGTTCGATCGCCGCGCCGGCGGCGGCCGGAATCCCGGTCACCCATCGGGGGGTGGCGCACGAGTTCACTGTCGTCTCCGGGCATCTGGCACCCGACTCGCCGGCTTCGCTGGTGCGCTGGGACGCCCTCGCCGGTCTGCGCGGCACGTTGGTGATCCTGATGGGGCTGAAGAACCTCGCCGCCATCACGGCCACCCTGATCGCCCACGGTCGGTCCCCGCAGACGCCGGCCGCCGTGGTGCAGGAGGCCACGACGGGCGCGCAGCGGGTGCTGCGGTCGACGCTCGGCGAGGTAGCCGCCGATGTGCTGACCGCCGACCTCCGCCCACCCGCAGTCGTGGTGGTGGGCGACGTGGTGGCTGCCCTCGACGCCTGAGGGTCCGGGCCTCCCGCTTCGACCTACGCCCGCAACGGGCCGGCGGGCGAGATCTTGGACAGTTTCCGTTCCGTGCTAACGGAAACTGTCCAAGATCTCCAGTTGACCGCTGCACGACTTCAGGCGACGGGGGTCACGGACCGACGACGGGGCCGGAGCAGCGCTGCTCCGGCCCCGTCGTGGTCTGTCGGTCGAACTACTGCTTGAGCATGTTGTCCAGCAGCAGGGCACAGCGGATCAGCCCGAGGTGGCTGTACGCCTGCGGGTGGTTGCCCAGGCCGCGCTCGGCCAGCGGGTCGTACTGCTCGGGGAGCAGCCCGGTCGGGCCGGCGGTCAGCACCATCTGCGCGAACAGCTCCTCGGCGTCGGTGCGGCGGCCGGTGCGCAGGTACGCCTCGATCAGCCACGCCGTGCAGATGTGGAAGCCGCCCTCACGGCCGGGCAGGCCGTCGTCCCAGTGGTAGCGGTAGACGACCGGGCCGCTGCGCAGGTCCGCCTCGATCCGCAGGACCGTGGAGAGGAAACGCGGGTCGTCGCCCGGAAGCAGGCCGGAGAGCCCGATCCAGAGTGACGAGGCGTCCATGTCCTCGTCCCCGTACGCGACGCTGTACGCCTCGACGTCGGAGTGCCAGCCGTGCTCCAGCACGTTGGCGCCGATCCGGTCCCGCAGGTCCTTCCACTCGGGCCGATCCTCGCCGCCGTGCTCGCGCATCACGTGCAGCGCCCGGTCCACGGTCATCCAGCACATGACCTTGGAGAAGACGTGGTGCCGGGGTGGCAGCCGGGCCTCCCAGATGCCGTGGTCGGGCTCGTGCCAGCGGCGGCGGACCGCCTCGACCATGTTCTCCAGGACCCGCCACTCGTCGTCGCGGACCGAGCCGCGGGCGTCCGCGACGGCCGCGATCAGGTCGGCGATCGGGCCGAAGACGTCCAACTGCAACTGGTGGTTGGCCAGGTTGCCGACCCGGACCGGCCGGGAGCCGGCGTACCCGGGCAGCGTGTCGATGACCGCCTCGGCGCCCAGCTCGTAGCCGTCGATGGTGTAGAGCGGGTGCAGCCGCTCCGGGTGCCCACCGGTGCGCTCGATGCAGCCGTCCACCCAGCGCAGGAACGCCTCGGCCTCCTCGATGGAGCCGAGGTCGACAAGCGCGCGGGCGGTCAGCGCGGCGTCGCGCAGCCAGCAGTAGCGGTAGTCCCAGTTGCGGACGCCGCCCAGCTCCTCGGGGAGCGAGGTGGTGGCCGCCGCCAGGATCGAGCCGGTGGCCTCGTGGCAGAGACCGCGCAGGGTGAGGGCGCTGCGGGCGACCAGGTCACGGGAGGTGGACGGCAGCCGCAGCGAGGCCACCCAGTCCTTCCACGGCTGCTCGGCGGCGGCCTGCCGCTCGTGGATCGGCACCCGGTGGTGCTCCAGGCTGTGCGTGCCGAAGCGCAGCTCCAGCACGACCTGCCCACCG
The DNA here is from genome assembly GCF_040607895.1 of Micromonospora sp. NPDC005220. Lineage (NCBI taxonomy): Bacteria > Bacillati > Actinomycetota > Actinomycetes > Micromonosporales > Micromonosporaceae > Micromonospora > Micromonospora sp. NPDC005220. The sequence continues at coordinate 52,772 of NZ_JBEXHP010000014.1, read as the reverse complement.
GCGGCGGAGAGGTCGACGATCGCCTTGGCGGTCTCGTACCCACCGTCGTTGCCGACCTCCCACTGCACGCCGGGGGAGTAGAGCGCGACCGGCTCGTTGGAGCCGAGCACCAGCAGGCCGTCGCCGAGCGGCTGCAACTGGACGGCCACCTGGCCGAACTCCGGCCTCGGCACGAACTCCACCCTGGCCTTGCCACTGCCGGTCAGCACCCGGACCAGGGTCGAGTCGCCGGTGATGACCGCCGGGCTGTCGTCCGGGGTGGTCTCCCGGGCCGGCTTGTCCAGCCAGTCGGTGACGGTGAGCCCGGACCACCGGGTCTCCACCGTCATCGTGCCGGAGCGGTAGCGCTGGCCCAGCGGGATGCCGCCACGTTCCGGGGTGATGCTGAAGTGGCCGGCCGGGCTGCCACCGACCAGGTCGGCGAAGATCGCCGCCGAATCCGGCTTGGGGTGGCAGAGCCAGCTCACCTTGGCGTCGGGGGTGAGCAGAGCGACGGTACGACCGTTGGCCAGCATGGAGTGCCGCTCGATCGGCACCGCCCGCTCGCCGAACAGCCAGTGCCGCCGGGTCTCCAGCAGCAGGGCCAGTGCCCGTGCGGCCTCCAACGGGTCGGCCACCCGGTAGTTGGCCTGGGTGTCACCGGGGCCGATCTTGATGCCGAGGTCGGGGCCGTGCAGGTTGCCGAACGCGTTCTCGTCGGTGATGTCGTCGCCGATGAACAGCACCGCGCTGGCGGCGAGCTGGGTCCGGAGCTGGTCGACCGCAGTGCCCTTGTGGGTGGCCACGACGGAGAGCTCGATGACCTCCTTGCCCTGGGTCACCGTGACGCCGTCGAAGGTGGCCGGACCATTCAGCACGGCCTCGATGGCCGAGGCCGCCACCTGCGGGTCGATTCCCCGGGTGTGCATGGCGACGCTGGCCGGTTTGCGTTCCAGCCGGATGCCCGGATGCTCGGCGGCGATCTCGCGCAGCGCGTTGCGGACCTGGGTGCGGACCGCGACCAGCTCGGGTGAGAGCCGCTCGACGAAACCGATGTCGAACTCGGAGCCGTGGCTGCCGACGAGGTGCACCTCGCTGGGCAGCCGGGAGAGCGCGGCCAGGTCGCGCAGCGCCCGACCGGAAACCACCGCCACGGTGGTCTGCGGCAGCGCGGCGAGTGCGCGGACCGCGGCCACCGACTCGGGCAGCGGAACGGCCGTGCTCGGGTCCTCCACGATCGGCGCGAGCGTGCCGTCGTAGTCGCAGGCGACCAGGAGCTGGGGGACCCGGGCGATCCGGCCGATGGCGGAGCGCAACTCAGGGTCCATGACCCCGGTGGCGATTGCCGCCCCATCGTTGACGGACGTGTTCACTCGGCCTCCGCCTCGGGAACTCCGAGCTCCGAGAGGAAAGACTTGGCCCAGTGGCCCACGTCGTGGGTACGCAGGTGACGTTGCATTGTCCGCATCCGGCGGCGTGCCTCGGTTTTCTCCACGTGCACTGCCCGGAGGAGGGCGTCCTTGACCGCGTCCGGGTCGTGCGGGTTACACAAAAATGCCTGGCGGAGCTCGGTGGCGGCGCCGGCGAACTCACTGAGTACGAGCGCGCCACCTTGATCGCCACGTGATGCTACGTATTCCTTCGCCACGAGGTTCATGCCGTCTCGCAGCGGGGTCACCATCATCACGTCGGCAGCAACGTACATCGCCGCCAGCTCACTGCGACTGTACGACTGATGGAGGTAATGGACCGCCGGCACGCCGACCCGCCCGAACTCGCCGTTGATCCGACCGACCTCGCGCTCGACCTTGACCCGTAGTGCCTGGTAGTGCTCCACGCGCTCGCGGCTGGGTGTGGCGACCTGAACCATGACCGCGTCGGGAACTGTCAACTTTCCGTCAGCCAGCAGCTCCCGGAAGGCCTTGAGTCGCAACTCGATGCCCTTGGTGTAATCCAGCCGGTCCACGCCCAGGATTATCGTCTTCGGGTCGCCCAGTTCGGCGCGAATCTGCTTGGCCCGGGCCTGGATCGCCGGGTCGGCGGCCATCCGCTCCATCTCCTGGGTGTCGATCGAGATGGGGAAGGCGCCCGCCTTCACCTGCCGACCGTCGACCTGGATCATCTGGCCCTCGTAGCGCAGCCCGAGCAGGTGCCGGGCCAACCGGACGAAGTTCTGGGCGGCCAGCCGCTGCTGGAAACCGACCAGGTCGGCGCCGAGCAGACCGCGCAGGATTTCGGTGCGGAACGGCATCTGCATGAACAGCTCGATCGGCGGGAACGGGATGTGCAGGAAGAACCCGATCCGCAGGTCCGGGCGCAGCTCACGGAGCATCGCCGGCACCAACTGGAGTTGGTAGTCCTGGACCCAGACCGTCGCGCCCTCGGCCGCCACGTCGGCTGCGGCCTCCGCGAACCGGGCGTTGACCAGGCGGTACGCCTCCCGCCAGCGGCGCTTGTAAGCCGGCGTCTCCACCGCGTCGTGGTAGAGCGGCCAGATCGTCGCGTTGGACTGGCCCTCGTAGTAGCGCTCCAACTCCTCGGCGCTGAGCGGGACCGGGTGCAGCCGGATCCCCTCCAGGTCGAACGGCTCGGGCGCCGCGCCGGTGCCACCGGCCCAGCCGACCCAGGTGCCCTGGTGTTCGGCGAGCACGGGATGCAGCGCGGTGACCAGCCCGCCGGGGCTGCGTCGCCACTGCCGGCCCTCGGGTGTGCTCACCTCGTCGACCGGCAGACGGTTCGCCACTACGACAAAGGAGCTACGGACGGTCACGATCGGCCACCTCCGGGTGCTGACGGGTCCACCGCGATGAGCGTACTGAGCGTAGCTGCGGCGTCTTGTGCCCCGTGCCGGAGTCTCCTACCCGCCCGCTCCGTGGTGAATCCTGGAGGTGATCTTGTCGACAGCCTACCGATCAGAGGTCGATGATCGGCCATTCCTTCGGCAGCACCTCACCGAGCAGCTCCCGCCGATCAGTCATGATCGGAACGAGGGGGTGGGCGGCGGCGTCCATCGCCAACTGGGCCAGGTCCATCCGGCCGTTCATTCGGCGCGACCAGCCGCCGAGATAGCTGCACATTTCCGGTTCGACGGGGGTGATCTGCACCTGCGGTAGCGCGCCGAGCAGTTCGAGCATCTCCCACTGCTCGGCCGTGGCCCGCTCATGGGCGCCCGCGAGGCACAACGCGGGCACAAGAACATCCCTGTTGTAGTCGGCGGCCTCCGCGATCCTCTTTCCGACATCCTTGGCACCGGATGAGTAGGAGAGCAGTGCGGTCGTGTCCAGCGCCAACCCGAACGCGATCACCGGCGTGCCTTCGCCCGTGCCGCTAGCACCTCGGCCTGTAGCCGGGCGGCCTGCTCACGAAGCTCGGGGGTGATGCGTGCCTTGAGCTGCTCCATCTCCGCATGAGCGTCGGCCACGTCCTCGTCGGTGATGACGAAACCGGCGCGCGCGAGCACCTCCCGCGTTTTTTCGCCGGCCATCTGTCGGCGCACGGCTCCGGTTACGAAGGCGGAGACGTTGGGCTCGGTGGACAACCGGTCGGCCACGTCATCCGGCACGCTGATGGCAATCTTCTTGGTCATACGGGAACGCTAATTGGTAATACCGTCATCGGCAAGGAGGCCCGCCCGCGTACTCCTCGGGCGGGGTGATGTGGGCGAAGCGCGCCGTACCTGTCAGGATTGACGATGGCGTGCGCGCGGCCGGCTCCCGGCCGGCGGCGGCGGGCGGTCCTCGCAGCCCGCGCCGCGCCGCCGATCAGCGACAGCAACCGACGGAGGTAGCCCGCACCGTGGCCCAGTACATCTACGTCCTGGAAAAGGCGCGCAAGGCGCACGGCGACAAGGTCGTGCTCGACAACGTCACGTTGAGCTTCCTGCCGGGGGCCAAGATCGGTGTGCTCGGCCCCAACGGCGCCGGTAAGTCCAGCCTCCTCAAGATCATGGCAGGGCTGGACAAGCCGAGCAACGGCGAGGCCCGACTCATGCCCGGCTACACCGTCGGGATGCTCGCCCAGGAGCCCCCGCTCAACGAGGCCAAGACCGTGCTCGGCAACGTCGAGGAGGCGGTCGCCGAGACCAAGGCCAAGCTGGAGCGGTTCAACAAGATCGCCGAGCAGATGGCGACCGACTACTCCGACGAGCTGATGGAGGAGATGGGCAAGCTCCAGGAGGAGCTTGATCACCTCGACGCCTGGGACGTCGACTCCAAGCTCGAACTGGCCATGGACGCGCTGCGCTGCCCGCCGCCGGACGCCGACGTGACCCAGCTCTCCGGTGGTGAGCGTCGCCGGGTCGCGCTCTGCAAGCTGCTGCTGGAGGCGCCCGACCTGCTGCTGCTCGACGAGCCCACCAACCACCTGGACGCGGAGAGCGTCTCCTGGCTGGAGCAGCACCTGGCGAAGTACGCCGGCACCGTCATGGCGATCACCCACGACCGGTACTTCCTCGACAACGTGGCCAACTGGATCCTGGAGCTGGACCGTGGCCGGACCTACCCGTACGAGGGCAACTACTCCACCTACCTGGAGAAGAAGGCCGCCCGGCTGGCCGTCGAGGGTCGCCGCGACGCCAAGATGAAGAAGCGCCTCACCGAGGAGCTGGAGTGGGTCCGCTCCAACGCCAAGGCCCGGCAGACCAAGTCCAAGGCCCGCCTGGACCGGTACGACGAGATGGCCACCGAGGCGGAGAAGACCCGCAAGCTGGACTTCGAGGAGATCCAGATCCCGCCGGGTCCGCGCCTGGGCAGCACGGTGATCGAGGCGCAGACCCTCAGCAAGGGCTTCGGCGACCGGCTGCTGATCGACAACCTGTCGTTCTCGCTGCCGCGCAACGGGATCGTCGGCATCATCGGCCCCAACGGCGTCGGCAAGACCACGCTGTTCAAGACCATCGTCGGGCTGGAGCAGCCGACCGGCGGGTCGGTCCGGGTCGGCGAGACGGTCTCGCTGTCGTACGTCGACCAGAACCGTGAGGGCCTCAACGGCGACAAGACCGTCTGGGAGGTCGTCTCCGACGGCCTGGACTACCTGATGGTGGGCAAGGTCGAGATGCCCTCGCGGGCGTACATCGCCGCGTTCGGCTTCAAGGGCCCGGACCAGCAGAAGCCGACGAAGGTGCTCTCCGGCGGCGAGCGCAACCGGCTCAACCTGGCGCTGACCCTGAAGATCGGCGGCAACGTCATCCTGCTCGACGAGCCGACCAACGACCTGGACGTGGAGACGCTGTCCAGCCTGGAGAACGCGCTGCTGGAGTTCCCCGGCTGCGCCGTGGTCATCTCCCACGACCGGATGTTCCTGGACCGCGTCGCCACGCACATCCTGGCCTGGGAGGGCGACGACCAGGACCCGGCCAGGTGGTTCTGGTTCGAGGGCAACTTCGAGGCGTACGAGAAGAACAAGATCGACCGCCTCGGCGCCGAGGCCGCAAGGCCGCACCGGGTGACCTACCGCAAGCTGACCCGTGACTGACCGTTTCGTCTACCACTGCACGCTGCGCTGGTCCGACCTGGACGCGTACGGCCACGTCAACAACTCGCGCTTCCTCACCCTGTACGAGGAGGCGCGGGTCGCGTTGATGTTCGCCGGGGGCCGGGCCTGGGGAGTCGGCTCGTTCGCCGACGGGGTGGTGATCCGCCGTCACGAGGTCGACTACCTGCGCCCGGTCGACTACGCGCTCGGCCGGGCCACCGCGGAGGCGGCGCCCACCGTACGGATCGAGCTGTGGGTGGAGGAGATCCGGGCCTCCCGGTTCACCGTCGCCTACGAGCTGTACGACGGCGAGGTGCTGGCCAGCCGGGCCCGGTCGGTGCTGGTGCCGTTCGACCTGACCCGTCAGGTGCCCCGCCGGATCACCACCGAGGAACGGGACTTCCTGCTCACGTACGCGCCGCAGGGCGGTGTGGGGTGACCCGGCGGGGCGCCGCTGAGCCCGGCCGGGTGGCGGCGTCGGCGTCCACCCACGGTGTCGCCGGGGTGGCGGACGCGGGCGCCTTCCTGGCTCGGTTGGTCCGGTTGGATCCGGTCGCGCCGGTCCGGCTGCGGCCGGCCGGCGCACCGGGCCGGGTCGCCCTGTGGGCCCGGCTGCCGTGGCAGGTTCTGGTGGTCCGCACGGTTGCCGGTGGGCCGGCCGACGTCGCCGAGGACGTCACGGTGACCGCTGCGGAGTTGCTCGCCGAGCTGGAGCGCGGCGGCCCCGCCCTGCCGACCCGCCGGGACGCCCAGTGGCGGTGGCCGCTGCCGCCGACGCGGAGCCATCAGGTGGAGGCGCTGCCCGTCGCCGAGGTACGACGGATCGCGGAGGCGGCGGCGGGCACCCTGCGGACGGCGAGCGAGCAGGGTGTGTCCGGTCGCGCCGTGGGCCAGCGGGCCCTGCGGGACGCGTTGCTCGACCACGTGGCGGTGCTGATCACCCCGGACCGTTCGCCCGCCGCGCCGGTCGAGGTGCCGCAGCGGTTGGTGCAGGGGGTGGTCCGGATGGGCTTCCTCGGCGCCGCCGACGGCGCGGCGGCTGGCGAGGGCGGGAACGCCGTTCAGGTGCGGGTGGCCGGTCGTTGGGTCGGCCTGGTGGGACCGCACGGAGCGGCGTGGTTGCAGAAGGCCACGGATCTTGCCGTGACACCCCTGAATGCTCGTCCGAACGGATGATCCAGGATCATTCTTCTGGTCAGGGGCGGTCGTTGGGGGGATGCTTCAACCCGGCTGTCCGGGTACCGTCCATCCTCGGATCCAACGCACCGTAGGCGTCTGGATCCGCTGGGGAGTGAGGTGCGCGAGCGATGCCGTGGTGGTCATGGCGCCCCGGTCCCGCCGACGGCGGCGATCCGGAAACCCGAAGCGGGATCACAGTCGATAGCGCGGTCCGGATCGGGCCGCCCAGCCCTCGCCAGCCGGGGGACGACTGCCCGTCCAACGAGCGGCCCGTGCTGACCGAGATGCCCGCCACCGTCGAGGCGGTGAGTCTGCGCCGCGTCTGTGACGCACTCGATCTGCTCGACGTGCGTTACCTGGCCGACGGCGACGGCAACCTGCTGGCGATGTGGGAGCGGCACGCGGTGCTGGTCACCCTGGAAGGCCCGGAGGACGAGATCCTGGTCATGCGGGCACGCCCGCACGCCACGGTCCCGCCGGACTGGGCCGACCGGGCGTACCGGGTGGTCAACGAGTGGAACCACACCCGCCGGTTCTGCAAGGCGTACATCGGTGACCCGACCGAGCGCGGTCAACTGCCGATCTACGCCGAGCTTCAGGTGCCACTCGGTGCCGGCACCCACGACGCGCTCCTGGTCGAGATGCTCGACTGCGGCGCGGCGGTCGCCACCAGCTTCGTGGACTGGCTGCACGACGAGGGCGCGCTGCTCTGACGTCGCTGCGGGTCGGGCGGGTCAGACGCCGGTGGCCGGGTCGTCCTCGGCGTTGACCATGAAGTACGCGGCCCGCTCCAGGTAGTCCCAGAGTGTGCCGGCGATCTCCGGCTCAAGGTCGAGCCGGTCCACCGCGCGGCGCATGTTCCGCAGCCAGGCGTCCCGTTCGGCCGCGCCGATCCGGAACGGCGCGTGCCGCATCCGCAGCCGCGGGTGCCCGCGCTGGGCGGAGTACGTGTTCGGCCCGCCCCAGTACTGCATCAGGAACAGGGTCATCCGGTCCGCTGCCGGGCCCAGGTCCTCCTCCGGGTACATGGGCCGCAGCAGGGGATCGGTGGCGACACCGGCGTAGAACTCGTCGACCAGCTTGCGGAAGGTGGGCTCGCCGCCGACCGCCTCGAAGAGGGTCATCGACGCACCGGGACGGTCGGATTCGCCTGCGGAAGTCACCGTTCCATCCTGCCAGGTGCGCCCGGTGCCGACCCGACCGCACGGGGTGCGTCGGATCACGCCGGGTCGACACCCCCGAATGCCGGTCTACCGGCCCGCTCGGGTCGACGTCGGCTGGACGGGTCAGGTGACCGCGTGCCGGCGGTGGCCGTCACCGGCATGCGGGTCGTGCGCGCCTCCCACCGGGCCGTCGCCGGCCGGGCCGTCGGGCCCGGCGGGCGGCGGGGTGGCGTTGGCCGCCGAGGCGGCGGCGATCGCGTCGTCCACCGTCTGCCGGTCCGGCCAGCGCAGCGTGGCCACCGCCATGAGCACCACCCCGGCCGCGCTCCACACCCCGACCACGATCGGGATGGGGAACCGCTCGGCGAGCAGCCCGGTGACCAGCACCGCGAGACCCTGGATGACCTGTACGCCGGTGGCCATCACCCCGAAGGCGCGGGCCCGGAACCCGTTCGGCAGCGCCTGGACGAACAACCCGTTGGCCATCGGCATCATGCCGGCGACCGCGAACCCACAGAGCGCGGCGAGCAGCGCGACCACCAGCGGCGGCGGGTCGAACAGCACCGGTACGAGCATCAACGGGGCGAGCACCGCGAGCGGCCGCATCAGCTTCAGCCGGCGCGCCGGCCCGAACAGGCGACTCACCAGCATCCCACCGAGGATGAAGCCGACCGGGTTGGCCACCATGATCGCTGCTTGTGCGGTGCCCGCGCTCACCGCGCCGCGGCTCTCTTCGTTGGCCCAGGCCGCGGCCAACCCCTCGGGAACGATCGAGAAGAGCATCGCGCTGAACACCAGCACCGCGATGGCCCGCAGCACCGGTGTGCGGAACACGATGCCGAACCCCTGATGGGTCTCCCGCAGCAGGTGGCTGCGGTGCGCCGGGCTCATCACCGGCGGGCGGTCGCGCACACCGAGGCGAACCAGCAGCGCCGAGAGACCGAACGTGGCCGCGTTGAACAGCAGCGCCACCGCCGGGTCGATCGCGGCGACACCGGCGCCGAAGACGTACCCCACGACCTGGGCGGCCTGCCCGACGCTGCTGTTCAGCGACAGCCCCACCACCAGCCGGTCGCCGGTGAGCAACTGCGGGATCAGCGCGGACTTCGCCGCCTGGCTCGGTGGGTTGGCCAACGTGGCGGCGAAGATGAGCACCAGCACCGCCTGGTACGGCAGGCCGGGAATGGCGATGATCAGCATCAGCGCCATGCGAATGAGGTCGCACGCCACCATCACCCGGCGGTACGCGTACCGCTCCGCGAGTGCGGCGAGCACGGGACCGCCGAGCAGCCAGGGCAGGAAGCTGACCGCGAAGGCGGCCGCGGAGAGCGCGACGGACCGGGTCTGCTGGAAGACGAGCAGGGTGACGGCGGCCTTCGCGACATAGTCGCCGACCCAGGAGAGCGCGCCAGCCACGAAAACAGCCCGGAACTCGTGCTGGGCGAACACTTCGCGAAACGTGGCGGGGCCTTCCGCGGAAGGTCGCTCGTCAGGCACCGTCGCCTCCATCGGCCCCGGCTCGGCCGTTCGTGGCAGCCCTGCCGGAAGCTCTCGTCAGATCTACGGACCAGCGAGGTTGTGATCACGCTTTGGTGGGAACGCGTGCTCCGGATTCTGCCCGATCGTCTGACAACTGGCTAGGTCGAACGGGTCGTTCGTCGCCTCCCCGACTGAACGAACGGACGATACCCGAGGGGCCGGGCGGATTGCGACCCCTGAATTCCAGGACAGTGTCGCGGGTCAGGTGGCCCCGCCCTGACCGGTCTCACCGTCGGGCAACGGCCGGGTCGACAGACCGGGATAGATGCGGGCGGCCGCGATCTGCGCGGTGATCCCGGAATTCTCCAGAGCCTCCGCGAGACGGCGACGCAGCTCCCGGCCCACCGCGAACTGCCCGTCCGCGGTCGTCTTCACCACGGTGCGGATGACCGCCCCGTCCACCGTCACCTGCTCGACACCCAGCACCTCGGGCGCCTCCACGATCTCCGGCGACAGCTCCGGGTCCATCGCGACCGAGGCGGCCGCGGTCCGGAGCACCGCGGTGGCCTCCTCGGTGCTGTTGAAGCCGATCGGCAGGTCCACCACCACGAGCGCCCATCCCTGGCTCTTGTTGCCCACCCGGATGATCTCGCCGTTGCGGATGTACCAGAGCACGCCCCGGCCGTCACGCACCGTGGTGACCCGCAGACCCACCGACTCGACCACACCCATCGCCTCGCCCAGGTCGACGTTGTCGCCCACGCCGTACTGGTCCTCGATCAGCATGAAGAGGCCGGCGATCAGGTCCTTCACCAGGCTCTGCGCACCGAAGCCCAGTGCCACGCCGGCGATTCCCGCGCTGGCCAGCAGCGGCGCCAGGTCGAAGCTGAACTCGCGCAGGATCATCAGCAGCGCGATGCCGAAGACGAACGCGGTGGTCAGGCTGCGCAGCACCGACCCGATCGCCTCGGCCCGCTGCCGTCGCCGCTCCGGGACGAACTCGGCCGGGTCGACCGCGGCGGTGGGCACCCGCTCGCGCAGCGGCCGCAGCATCGTCGGCACCGCGCCGTCGGTGGTCGTCCGGACCAACCGGTTGATCGTGCGGTGCAGCGCCCAGCGGGCCACCATCGCCAGTGCCAGGATCAGCACGACCCGAAGCGGTTTGAGCAGGATCCAGTAGCTGCCCTCGGCGAACCACGCCGAGCCGGTGATCCGGTAGATCGTCTCGCAGGAGGTGCTGCCCTGGCAGTTCACCGAGACGGCGTCGGGCAGGGCTAGGGGCGTCACGCTGGCGGCACTCACCCTGTCTTCGTACCGTAAGGAGCCCGAGCGCCCGCCGCCGACCCACCGGCTGGTGACCCTGCTGGCGGGGCAGGTGTTCGGGGTGGAAGCCGATGGTCGCTGGGCCTGCTGGCCGATCGGTAGAGGCAGAGCGCCGAAGCGTGGAAAACCGAGCTGGCCGTGCCGGCCTGGGTGATCCGCTTACCAGAAGAGAGATTAGTACGTGCAATCCGGGGTCCGATCAGGGACTATTGGCGCAACGGACGTCGGTGATCGGCCCGGCGTCGACCGTGTGGGCCGTTGTGCCCGGCCCCGGTCGACGGCGGTCCGCAGCAGCCGCTGAACCGGGAGGGTGAGCGCGATGCCTGACATACGACCCACGGTGGGCTCCGGCGCGTTGGTCCTCAACGCCACCTACGAGCCGCTGTGTGTCGTGTCGGTGCGCCGCGCCGCGATCCTCGTCCTCTCCGCCAAGGCGGTCTGCGTCGCCGATGGTGACGGCATCCTGCACAGCGCCCGGGACGCGCTCCCGGTGCCATCCGTGGTCCGGCTGACCCGCTTCGTCCGGGTGCCGTACCGCACCCATGTCGGGCTGTCCCGGCGGGCGATCTTCGCCCGGGACGGGTGGCGGTGTGCGTACTGCCGGGGCCCGGCCGAGACCATCGACCACGTCTTTCCGCGCAGCCGGGGCGGGCGGCACGCCTGGGAGAACGTGGTCGCCGCGTGCGCCCGGTGCAACCACACCAAGGGCGACAAGACCCCGGCCGAGATGGGGTGGCGGTTACACGCGTTGCCGGCTGCCCCGAAGGGCACCGCCTGGCGGGTGCTGGGTCACCGTGCCCCCGACCCCCGCTGGGCGGACTGGCTGGACCTGCGGGAGCCCGAGGTGGCGGCCTGATCCCGGTCAGTCCCGCTGCTCGGCGGCCCGGCGCGCCGCGCGCTCGAGGCGGCGTACCGCACGGTCGTGTGCGACCGTCAGCAGCCGGTCGATCTCGGGCAGCAGGTGCGGACCGGGCATGACGATGCTGGCGAAGCCGTACAGCGCGTAGCCCGGGTGCGGCATGAGGGTGTCCAGCCGGGCGAAGTCGAACTCGTGCCGGTGCTCCTCGAATGCCTTGGGCGGGAAGCCGAACAGCCGCTCGAACTCGGCCCGGCCCAGATCCACGTTCAGGCGGAAGACACCGGGGCGGTCAAGCTGCGCGGCCTCGTCGAAGCCGGGCACGTCGTGTTCGACGATGGTGGCGAACGGCTGACGGCGGTCCGGGCCCACGTGGAAGAACCGGTCGCCCCAGGCCGCCTCGGGTGATCCGTTCTCCTCGCTCGCCACGACCTGCTCGACGCCGGGCAGCGCGACGATCCGATCGGCGAGCACAGCCGGGTCGACACCGGTCGGGACGTGCAGGACCACGTCGGCGTGTTCGACGGTGGCCTGGTCCAGCGGGAAGTAGCGGTAGTCGTGCGTGCGCCGCTCGGCCGGCCCGATGTCGGACGCCGGCAGGTACCGGGGAAGGGTGGTCTCCTGCTGGAGTCTGCCCTCGTAGGTCGAGGCGGCGGGCGGCCCGATGCCGAGCGCCGGGCTCGCGCCGAGGCTGCCGGCGATCACTGCGTACCGGTCGCCCAGCAGCGACGCGACGATGGCGCCGGCACCGGCCCACGACACCTCCGTGCCGTCCAGCGTCATCGCGCTCGGGTGGCGCTGGAGGTGCGTGTTGTGCGCGAAGACCAACGTGGGTCCGCGAGGCGCCTCGACAGCCCGGATGGCGAGCAGGTTCTCGGCCATCAGCGCGTCCCGGACGCCGGCCAGGCGGGCGAAGCGTTCCTCCTGGGCCAGTGGTGCGGCGGCCGCGGCGTGGTAGCGCAGCAACCCCACCGCGGACGAGGCGTGCACGAACGCCGCCCGCCAGCCCGCCGACGTCCACGGCGCCCGCAGGTACAACTCGGTCAGCAGATCGTCGGCGAGCACCCGCAGCCGCTGCGCGTCGGTCGAGCGCCCGACCGATCGGCCCAGTTCCCAGATCGCGGCCGGGTCATCCCATCGCGCCTCGTCCCCGATCAGGTCGTCGATCTCGGCGGACCGGTCCAGGCCGAGAAAGTGGCAGACCTGGTTGAGGTGGTGGCGCGGGCTCGGGGCGCTCTCCAGCTCCACCGGGGCGTCGAAGCCGTGGAACGTCAGGCGTTCGGCGGCCGGCCGGCCGGTGTTCCACTCGCGCATCCGCAGCAGCAGGTCACGGTTGGCCGGGGCCGCCCCGAACCCGTGGCTGAACCCTTCGGTGAGCGCGCGGTCGAGCGTCACGGCGGGGACGCCCTGCACGAAATCGTCGGCGACCAGTCCGGCCGCCCGGTCGCTTTCCACGGCGACCGAGCGGTAGCCGTGCTCCGCGAGTGACAGGAAGGCCTCGTTGCGGAGTTGGAGGAAGGCGGACTCACCGTGCGTCGGTTCGCCGAGCGCGAGCAGGTCCGGAGGTACCGCCAGCAGGTCGAGAAAAGGTGGCATTCCATGAACCGTATCGTTGAACCAGCGGTTGAAACTCACGAGCGGTGGAGCGCGGTGACAGCCACAAAACCTTCAAACCCAGGGGTACGCCGCCCGGTGGATCTCGCGCGCGCCCACGGCCTCTCCGCACAGGCCGTACGCAACTACGAGCGAGACGGCGTCCTGCCGCCGGCCCAGCGCACACCGAACGGCTACCGTCGCTTCACCGAGCTGCACGCCAGGGCACTGAGTGCCTACCTCGCACTGGTCACCGCCCACGGCTACGCGGCCAGCGGCGAGATCATGCGGGCCGTCAACCGGGGCGAGATCGACGCGGCGTTGCGCGGCATCGACCAGGGCCATGCCCTGCTCCAGCGCGATCGGGAAACCCTGGACGCGGTCGAGGCGGCGGTCGCGACGCTCACCCGGGCGCGGCCGCAACCGCAGAGCCGGAAAGCCGTGCCGGTCAGCGCGCTGGCTCACCGGCTCGGTCTACAGCCGGCCACGCTGCGCAAATGGGAGCGGGCTGGGGTGCTGCGGCCGGCACGTGATCCGGTGACCCACTATCGGCTCTACCTACCCGACGACGTCCGTGACGCCGAACTCGCCCACCTGTTGCGCCGCGGCGGGTACCGGCTCGACCACATCGCCGACGTGCTGCGTCGGGTGCGCGACGCGGGCGGTGCGGAACCGCTCGCCGCGTCGTTGCGCCACTGGCGGCAACGGCTCACCGAGCGGGGTCGGGCCATGCTCACCGCGGCCGCCCGGCTGGCCGAGTACATCGACGTCGCTCAGCCGGCGGAGCGTGCCTTGACCAGCGAGGCGAAGACCACCACGTTGTCCGCGTAGCCGGTCTCGCCGCCGACCCACTGCCCACCGCAGGTGATCAGTCGCAGGCTCGGGCGACTGAAATCGCCGAACACCTCGTCCACCGGCAGCCGGTCCTTGTCGAACTTCTCCACCGAGTTCACCTCGAACACCGCCACCCGCTGGTCGGTGCGGGTGACCTCGATCTTGTCACCGGAGCGCAGCTCGCGGAGTTTGTGGAAGACCGCCGGCCCGGTGGTGGTGTCGACGTGCCCGACGATCACGGCCGGGCCGTACTGACCCGGGGTGGGCCCCTGGTCGTACCAGCCGGCCTCCTGCGCGCGGGACACGTCCGGTACGGCGATCGTGCCGTCCGGGGCGATGCCCACGTCGTGTACGGGCGCCTGCACGCCGATCGTCTCAATGGCGAGGCTGGTCGGATGGCTGGCCGGCAGCACCGGGAACTTCTTCGGCGGCGGTCGGAAGCCAGCGCTGAACCGGTCCGGCAGCAGGCTCATTCCGGTCACCTGCTCCACCCCGAGCATCGCCACGATCAGCACCATCAGCGCGGCGATGGCCAGCACCGGCAACCCGGGGCTGGTACCGAAGCGGCGTCCGGCCACCGGTGGCCCGGCCGGACGTCGCGGCGGCAGCGGGCGGGCGGCCGGATCGGTGGTGGTGACGCTGGCCGACACGGCCTGCCCGGCGACTCGGCGCAGCCGCCCGGAGACGCGGGCCACCAGCCGGCCGGACGCGCGCAGCGCCGGCCCGGCCCGGAGACGGGCGCGGCGATCCGGCCGCGCACGCGCGGATCTGCGGGTCATGGGTGATCCGGCTCAGGAGCCGGCTCCCGATCGACGTCGGCCGCCGGCCATGCCGAGGACGATCGCGGTGGCCACCAACACCACGCCGCCGAGTACCAGCAGCGAGCCGGTGCCGCGACCGCCGGCCATTCCACCGCCACCGGTCGCCGGGCCCTTGCTGGGTGAGGCCATGTTCAGCACGGTGAGCGTGGTCGAGGCGGTCTGACCGTTGTCGCAGCGCAGGTCGACCGGGTAATCACCGGCCGGCTTGTCGCGCGGAATGCTGGCCTGCCCGGTCAGGAAACCCCTGTCCGGTTTCAACGTCACGGACCCGAACGCATCGGAGTGCACGCTTGACTGCCGGTTGTTGTTGTTGTTGTTGTCGTTGCCGCAGCCCGCCTTGATGCTGACCCGGCTACCGGCCTGGGTGCTGTTCGCTGACACCTCGACGAAGGTGTTCTCGCCGGCTCGCGCCGGTGCGACCGACAACAGGACGAACGCCCCGACCAGCCCTATCAGTGTCAGTACGGATGAGAGCGCGCGGTTGATCGTGCGGATTCCCTGCATGATTTCCCCCCAACCGGCGACGACCGCCGGAACCCTCCCCTGGGCACGGCGTTGCTTTCCCGCTGGCGTGGGGGCAAACCCCGCAGGCGGGCGGGGTCAAGGGGGTCAGCGTGGGCGGGGGACCGGCCCGGTGGCGGGGAGGGAGGTGACGGGCTGCCAGTTCAGCGGGGAGGAGAGAACCATCGTGCTTGAGGGCTGGCCGTACGGGGCCAGTCGGTCGATGACCCCCTCGAACGCGCCGATCGAGCCGGCCGCCACTTTCAGCATGCTGCACGCGTCCCCGGTGATGCGGTGGATCTCCAGGATCTCCGGCCAGCCGGCCACCGCCGGATCGTGCAGGATGCACCGCGCGCCGTAACAGGACATTCGGATCAGCGCGACCACGGTACGGCCGGCGCGGCTCAGGTCGACGTGAGCGTGGTAGCCGGTGATGACCCCGGCCTCCTCCAGCCGGCGGACCCGCTCCGCGACGGACGGCGGCGACAGGTGCACCCGCCGGGACAACTCGCTGAAGGAGAGCCGCGCGTCGGCCTGCAACTCGCGCAGCAGCGCCCAGTCCATGTCGTCCACGCTCAGACCTTACTTTCGTGAACCAACTTCGCCTAGTTGCCTTTGGTTTGCCAGGAGAAGGCGGCGAGAGCCGTTGATCCGGCATTCCGCAGGCCGATCCGACCGCGAGATCATGACGTCGGCCAGTCCGGGGAGGGGAGACGAGATGGTGGATCAGACGGAGCGGCGGGCGCCGAACCGCCATGCCACGGTGCAACCGGTCACCCCCGGGCAGCGTGCGGCGCAGGCGGCGCGCACCGGCGGCGAGCCGACGCTGGAATTCGCCGACATGGTGCCGTACGACGCGTACGTACAGGCCAGCGCCCTGCACAAGATGCAGCGTCCGCTCAGCGACGACCCGGGCGAGATGTCCTTCCTGATGGTCAGCCAGATCATGGAGCTGTACTTCGGCCTGACCTGCCACGAGCTACGGGAAGCCCAGCGGCTGATCCGCGCCGATCAGATCTGGGCGGCGCTGGCCCCGCTCGGCCGCGCCAAGCTGCACCTGGAGGGGCTCAACGCCGCCTGGCAGGGCCTGCGCTGGATGAGCCCGGCCGACTTCAACCGGTTCCGCAATCTGCTCGGCGAGGCGTCCGGCTTCCAGTCGGCGATGTACCGGCAGTTGGAGTTCCTGCTGGGGCTGCGCGACCCGACGCTGATCCGCCCGTTCCGCCGGCAGGCCGAGGTGCACGCCGCGCTGAGCGCCGCGCTGGCCACCCCGAGTCTCTGGGACGATGTGCTCGCGCTGCTCGCCCGGCGCGGCTTCGACCTCCCCGCCGACCTGCTGAACCGGGACGTGGCCGTCGAACACGACCCGCAGCCGTCGGTCGAGGCGGCCTGGGTGCGGATCTACGACGACGCCGGCCCGGACAATCACCTGCGGCTGCTCGGCGAGGCGCTGAGCGCTGTCGCCGAGGAGTTCGGCGACTGGCGCTGGAACCACGTCAAGGCGGTGCAGCGGACGATGGGTGCCAAGGTCGGCAGCGGAGGCTCCGCCGGCCTGGCGTGGTTGCAGCGCAGCATGGCCCGGGTGGTCTTCCCGGAGCTGTGGTCGGCCCGCACCGCGATGTGACCGGAGAGCGAGAAGAAGCAATGACGACCCCAGAAGCTGCGCCGCTGGGCTTCGCCGCCGGCGAAGCGCAAGCGCACCGCCGCGACGAGGCCGACCCCGGCCACCGGCACCTGTTCCACGTGCCTCCGGCCGACGGCGGCGACCATCCCGAGTCGGCGTACCTGGCCGGCAACTCGCTGGGCCTGCAACCCCGGGCCACCCGCGACGAACTCCTCGCCGACCTGGACGCGTGGGGGCGGCTCGGCGTGGAGGGGCACCTGGAGGCGGAGCGCGCCTGGCTGCCGTACCACGAGTTGTTGACCGGGCCGGCAGCGCGACTGGTCGGCGCCCGGCCCGCGGAGGCCGTGGTGATGAACTCGCTCACTGTCAACCTGCACCTGCTGATGGTGAGTTTCTACCGACCGGCCGGCGCCCGCACCCGCATCGTCATCGAGGACGCCGCGTTCCCCTCGGACAGCTACGCCGTACGCAGCCAGGCGCGGTTCCACGGCCTGGACCCGGACGACACAGTGGTCCGGTTGCGTCCGCGCGACGGTGAGGACGCCCTACGCACCGAGGACGTGACCGACTACCTGGCCGCCGAGGGCGACCGGGTGGCGCTGCTGCTGCTCGGCGGGGTCAACTACCTCACGGGCGAGCTGTTGGACATCCCGGCGATCACAGCGGCCGGCCGGGCCGCCGGCGCGGTGGTCGGCTGGGACCTGGCCCACGCGGTCGGCAACGTGCCGCTGGCCCTGCACGACTGGGACGTCGACTTCGCCGCGTGGTGCTCCTACAAGTACCTGAACTCCGGCCCGGGTGCGCTGGCGGGCGTCTTCGTGCACGAGCGGCACCTCGGCAATCCGGACCTGCCGCGGTTCGAGGGGTGGTGGAGCACCGCGGCGGCGACCCGGTTCGAGATGACAGCGGTGTCCCGGCCACCGGCCACCGTGGAGGCCTGGCAGATCTCCAACCCGCCGATCTTCGCGATGGGTCCGGTGCGTACCTCACTGGAGCTGTTCGACGCGGTGGGGATGACCGCGCTGCGGGCGCGCAGCCAGCGCCTCACCGGCTGGCTGGAGTCGCTGTTCGACGAGGTGACCGTCGGCCGGCCGCTGCGGGTGGTCACCCCCCGCGACCCGGCCCGCCGGGGCTGCCAGCTCTCCGTGCGGATCGGTTCCGGCAGCGCCGCCGAGCTGACCAAACGCCTACGGTACGAACACGGTGTCATCGCCGACGCCCGCGAACCGGACGTCGTGAGGTTCGCACCGGTGCCGCTCTACTCGACGTACCTTGACTGCTGGCGGGCCGCGGCCGCGCTGGCCGCGACGGTGGGGGCGACCGCATGACCGCGCGGCGCGATGAGATCGCGATCATCGGGGCCGGGCTGGCCGGCTGTCTGGCGGCCTGCTTCCTGGCCCGACGTGGCTACCCGGTGGCCCTCTACGAGCGCCGCTCCGACCCGCGCGCCGGGACCGCCGAACGCGGTCGCTCGATCAACCTGGCGCTCTCCGAGCGCGGCCTGGACGCGTTGCGCCGGATCGGGCTGGCCGAGCAGGTGATGACCGACGCGCTGCCGATGCGCGGCCGGATGATCCACCCGGTCGAGGGCGAGCAGCAGTTCCAGTCGTACAGCGCGGCCGGCGACCGGGCGATCAACTCGATCAGCCGGGGTGCGCTGAACAACGCCCTGCTGGACGAGGCCGCCGCGCTGCCCGGGGTGCGGGTCGTCTTCGACCACCGGCTGGTCGGGCTCGACCCGACCGACGGGGCCCTGAGCTTCGAGACCCCGCAGGGCACGGTCGCGGCGAAGGCGTCGGTGGTGCTGAGTGCCGACGGCGCCGGCTCCGCGGTGCGCGGGCAACTGCTGGCGTACGGGCTGCTGGACGAGAGCGTGGACTTCCTCGACTACGGCTACAAGGAGCTGACGATTCCGCCGCTGGGCGGGGACTTCGCCCTGGACCCGGACGCGTTGCACATCTGGCCGCGCGGCACCTCGATGATGATCGCGTTGCCGAACCCGGACCGCTCCTTCACCTGCACGCTGTTCTGGCCCAACGACGGTGCCGGCAGCTTCGCCTCGCTGACCAGCCCGGCGGAGATCGAACGGCACTTCACCGAGCACTACCCGGACGTGGTGCCGCTGGCCCCGAACCTGGTCGACGACTACCAGCACAACCCGGTGGGCGTGCTCGGCACGGTGCGCTGCACCCCCTGGCAGGTCAACGGGAAGGTCGGCCTGCTCGGCGACGCGGCCCACGCCATCGTGCCGTTCTACGGCCAGGGCGCCAACTGCGCGTTCGAGGACGTGGTGGAGCTGGACCGCTGCCTGGACGAGTGCGCCGACGACTGGTTGGCGGCGCTGCCGCTGTTCCAGCGGCGCCGACAGGAGAACGCCGAGGCCATCGCGACGATGGCGCTGACCAACTTCGTGGAGATGCGGGACAAGGTCGCCTCCCCGGTCTTCCAGACCCGGCGGCGGGTGGAGCACGCACTGGAACGGGCCCTGCCCGGCCGGTACGTTTCCCAGTACGAGCTGGTGTCGTTCTCCACCACTCCGTACGCCGAGGTTCGCCGCCGGGTGCGCCGACAGCACCGGGTGCTCGGGGCGGTCGTCGGCGGGGCCGCGCTGCTGCTGGTCGGCGCGATCGGCGCGGCACTGAGCCGAGGGAGGCGGGCATGACCGGCATTTGGGACCCGCGACTGATGGCCGGCCACGCGCCGAACGGCCCGCACCGGTTGCGCAACTTCGTCGCCGGCGAGTTCGTCGACTGTGGAACGACGTTCGCCAAGGCCAGCCCGGTCACCGGGGAGCAGGTCTTCGAGGTGGACGAGGCGTCCGCGTCCACTGTGGACGACGCGGTGGCCGCCGCCCGGGCGGCGTTGCGGGGGCCGTGGGGTCGGATGGCGGAGCGGGAGCGCGCCGAGGTGTTGCGTCGGGTCGCCGACGAGCTGGAGCGTCGCTTCGACGACCTGGTCACCGCCGAGGTCGCCGACACCGGCAAGTCCATCGCCCAGGCCCGCACGCTGGACATTCCGCGCGGCGCGGCGAACTTCCGGGCGTTCGCGGAGATCGTGGCGACCGCCCCCACCGAGTCGTTCACCACTGTCACCCCGACCGGCGGCCGGGCGCTCAACTACGCGCTGCGCAAGCCGGTCGGCGTGGTCGCGGTCATTGTGCCGTGGAACCTGCCGCTGCTGCTGCTCACCTGGAAGGTGGCTCCGGCGCTGGCCTGCGGCAACGCCGTCGTGGTCAAGCCCAGCGAGGAGACTCCCGCCTCGGCGACGCTGCTCGCCGAGGTGATGGCCGCCGCCGGCGTGCCGGCCGGGGTGTTCAACCTGGTGCACGGCTTCGGGCCGGACTCGGCGGGCGAGTTCCTCACCCGCCACCCGGGCGTCGACGCGATCACCTTCACCGGCGAGTCGGCCACCGGCGGCGCGATCATGCGGGCCGCCGCCGACGGGGTGAAGGCGGTGAGCTTCGAACTCGGCGGCAAGAACGCCGGCCTGGTGTTCGCCGACACCGACCTGGACGCCGCGGTGGCCGGGTCGGTGCGGTCCAGCTTCACCAACGGCGGGCAGGTGTGCCTCTGCACCGAGCGGATCTACGTGCAGCGCCCGGTCTTCGAGGAGTTCACCGCCCGGCTGGCCAAGCGGGCCGGCGAGCTGGCGTACGGCTGGCCGACCGACGAGGCCACCGCCACCATGCCGCTGATCTCCCACCAGCACCGGGCGAAGGTGCTCGGCGCGTACGAGCTGGCCCGCGCCGAGGGCGCCGAGGTGCTCACCGGCGGCGGTACGCCCACCTTCGGCGACGCCCGGGATGGCGGGTCGTACGTGCAGCCGACGGTGCTGACCGGGCTCGGCCCGGACGCCCGTACCAACCGGGAGGAGATCTTCGGCCCGGTGGTGCACGTCGCGCCGTTCGACACCGAGGACGAGGCGTACGCCCTCGCCAACGGCACCGAGTACGGCCTCGCCGCGACCGTATGGACCCGGGACGTGGGCGTCGCGCACCGGGCCGGCGCCCGGCTCGACGCCGGCATCGTCTGGGTCAACACGTGGTTCCTGCGTGACCTGCGTACCCCGTTCGGTGGGGTGAAGGCGTCCGGCATCGGTCGCGAGGGCGGCGTGCACTCGCTGAACTTCTACTCCGAACTCACGAACGTCTGCGTGGACCTGTCGTGAGCCGTAACGAGGGAGCGGGCATGGAAGCGGACATCGAGGCCGCCAACCGGGAGTTGGCCGACGCCCGCAGTACCGGCAAGCCGTGCGCACCGCTTCGGGGCCGGTTGCTGCCGGAGGGCGACGTGGAGGCCGCGTACCGGGTGCAGCAGCTCCAGGCGCGGGCCTGGCAGGGCCGCGGTGAACGCCGGGTCGGCGCGAAGATCGGGTTGACCTCCCGGGCGGTGCAGGAGACCTTCGGGGTGTTCCAGCCCGACTTCGGCATGTTGACCGACGCGATGGCCGTCGGCGACGGGGTCGAGGTGCCCATCGACCGGCTGCTCCAGCCCCGCGTCGAAGCGGAGATCGCCTTCGTGCTCGACAAGGATCTTTCGAACCCGCAGCTCACCACGGTCGACCTGATCCGCGCGGTCGACCACGTGCTGCCGGCGATCGAGATCGTCGACTCGCGGATCGCCGCCTGGGACATCTCCATCGTGGACACCGTCGCCGACAACGCCTCCAGTGGGCTCTTCGTGCTCGGCACCACGCCGCGCCGGCTGGCCGACGTCGACCTGCGGCTGTGCGGAATGGTGCTGGAGCACGCCGGCGAGCCGGTCTCGGTGGGTGCCGGGGCCGCCTGCCTGGGCAACCCGCTGCACGCTCTGCAGTGGCTGGCCGGCACCCTGGCCCGCGCCGGCGACCCGCTGCGCGCCGGCGACGTGGTGCTCTCCGGGGCGCTCGGCCCGATGGTGCCGGTCACCCCGGGCGCCGCGTACGAGGCCCGGATCTCCGGCCTCGGCTCGGTACGGACGGCCTTCACCCGAGGGGAGTCAGCGTGAGCGTCGGAGTGGCAGTGCTCGGGTCGGGCAACATCGGCACCGACCTGATGATCAAGGTGTTGCGGCTCAGTGGCAGCCTGCGCATGGTGGCGATGGCCGGCATCGACCCGGCCTCCGACGGCCTGGCGCGCGCTCGCCGGCTCGGCGTCGCCACCACCGCCGACGGGGTGGACGGGCTGGTCGCGCTGCCCGAGTTCGCCGACGTCGAGCTGGTGTTCGACGCCACCTCGGCCGGCGCGCACCGACGCCACGACGAGGTGCTGCGCGCCCACTGTCGCACGGTGGTCGACCTGACCCCGGCCGCGCTCGGCCCGTACGTGGTGCCGCCGGTGAACCTCGACGAGCACCTGCACGAGCCGAACGTCAACATGGTGACCTGCGGCGGGCAGGCGACAGTGCCGATCGTCGCCGCGGTACGCCGAATCACCCCGGTGGCGTACGGGGAGATCGTCGCCTCGATCGCGTCGAAGTCGGCCGGCCCGGGTACCCGGGCCAACATCGACGAGTTCACCGAGACCACGGCGCGGGCCATCGAGGTGGTGGGTGGGGCCGACCGGGGCAAGGCGATCATCGTGCTGAACCCGGCGGACCCGCCGCTGCTGATGCGGGACACCGTCTACTGCCTCTGCCCGGACGCCGACGCGGACACCGACGCCATCGCCGCCTCGATCGCCGAGATGGTGGCGGCCGTGCAGGAGTACGTCCCCGGCTACCGGCTCAAGCAGGACGTGCAGTTCGATCGGGTCGAGGCGTACCTGCCGACGCTCGGGCGGCAGCTCACCGCCCTACAGGTGTCGGTCTTCCTGGAGGTCTCCGGTGCCGGGCACTACCTGCCCGCGTACGCCGGCAACCTGGACATCATGACCTCCGCCGCGCTGCGTACGGCGGAGCGGCTGGTGGCGCTGCGGTCGACGGGAGCGGTGGCATGACCGACCTGTACATCCAGGACGTGACGCTGCGCGACGGCATGCACGCCATTGCCCACCAGTACACCGTCGACCACGTCCGCACCATCGCCGCCGCCTTGGACGCCGCCGGGGTGGCCGCCATCGAGGTGGCGCACGGTGACGGCCTCGCCGGTTCCAGCGTCAACTACGGCCACGGCGCCGCCAGCGACGCCGAGTGGATCTCCGCGGCTGCCGAGGTGCTGACCACGGCCAAACTGACCACCCTGCTGCTGCCGGGCATCGGCACGATCGCCGACCTGAGGGCCGCGAAGGCGCTCGGGGTGACCAGCGTCCGGATCGCCACCCACTGCACGGAGGCCGACATCTCCGCCCAGCACATCTCCTGGGCCCGGGAGAACGGCATGGACGTGGCCGGATTCCTGATGATGTCGCACATGAACGACGCGGCGGGGCTGGCCGGGCAGGCCAAGCTCATGGAGTCGTACGGGGCGCACTGCGTCTACGTCACCGACTCCGGCGGTCGGCTGCTGATGTCCGACGTGGCGCAGCGGGTCGACGCGTACCGGCAGGTCCTGGAGCCGGAGACGCAGATCGGCATCCACGCCCACCACAACCTGTCGCTCGGGGTGGCCAACAGCGTGCTGGCCGTCGAGCACGGCCGGGTCACCGGGTCCGCACCGGCCGGCCCGGACGCGGTGCACGGCCGGACCGTCCGCGTCGACGCCTCCCTCGCCGGCATGGGCGCGGGCGCCGGCAACGCCCCGCTGGAGGTCTTCGTCGCGGTCGCCGAGCTGCACGGCTGGAAGCACGGCTGCGACGTGTTCGCGCTGATGGACGCGGCCGACGACATCGTGCGTCCGCTCCAGGACCGGCCGGTCCAGGTGGACCGGGAGACGCTCTCCCTGGGGTACGCCGGGGTCTACTCCAGCTTCCTGCGGCACGCCGAGCGGGCCTCCGCGAAGTACGGAGTGGACGTCCGGTCGATCCTTGTCGAGTTGGGCCGCCGCCGAATGGTCGGTGGCCAGGAGGACATGATCGTGGACGTGGCACTCGACCTGGCCGACAAGGAGCCCTCATGATCGGACCGGACATCACCGGGATCGCCGAGAAGCTGGGCGCGGCGGCCGACACCGCCACCGCGATCCCGCAACTCGCCGCCGAGACCGGCCTCGACGTGCAGACCGCGTACGCCGTGCAGGCCGCGCTGCTGCAACGTCGGTTCAACGCCGGTGAGCGGTTGGTCGGGTTGAAGATGGGGCTGACCAGTAGGGCGAAGATGGCCCAGGTCGGCGTGGACGAGGTGATCTGGGGGCGGCTCACCGACGCGATGCGGGTGCCCGACGGCGGCGTGGTCGACCCGTCCGCGTACATCCATCCCCGGGTCGAGCCGGAGGTGGCGTTCCTGCTGGACCGGCTGCCCGAGCCGGGTGAGCCGGTCGGCGACTTCGCCACGGCGGTCCGCGCGGTCGCCCCGGCCATCGAGTTGATCGACTCCCGGTACGCGGACTTCCGTTTCTCGCTGCCGGACGTGATCGCGGACAACACCTCGGCCGCCGCCTTCGTGATCGGGGCGTGGTCGCCGGTGCCGGCGGGGCTGGACAACCTGGGTGTGCTGCTGGAGGTCGACGGGCGGGTGGCCCAGGTCGGCTCGACGGCGGCGATCCTCGGCGACCCGCGCCGCGCGCTCGACGAGGGCATCCGGTTGGCCGGACGACACGGCGTACGACTGGAGTCCGGGTGGGTCTTCCTGGCCGGTGCCGCGACCGCCGCGGTGCCGTTGCGGCCCGGTGCCCACGTTCGGGCCGTCGTCGAGAAGCTCGGCACGGCTTCGCTGCGGGCGTCGTCGTGACCGCCCGGGTGGTGGCCGGGAAGGCCGTGCCGCGGGGGGCCTTTCCGCACGTCAAGGTCGCGGGTGGGTTCGTCTTCGTCTCGGGTACGTCGTCGCGACGGCCGGACAACAGCTTCGCCGGCGTGTCGGTCGACGAGTTCGGTACCACCAACCTCGACATCCGGGTGCAGACCCGGGCCGTCATCGAGAACGTGCGGGATCTGCTGCGCTCGGTCGGCGCGGACCTCTCCGACCTGGTCCAGGTGACGACGTACCTCGTCAACATGAACGACTTCGGTGGTTACAACGAGGTGTGGGCCGGGTTCTTCGACGCCTCCGGGCCGACCCGTACGACGGTGGCGGTGCACCAGCTGCCGCACCCGCACCTGCTGATCGAAATCCAGGCCGTGGCCCTTCTTCCCTCCGGAGGTCAGTCGTGAGTGAGATCGCCGACCCGTTCAGCTTTCCGGGCTGGATCGCGGACAACCAGCACCTGTTGAAGCCCCCGGTGGGCAACAAGGAGATGTTCCCCGGCGGGGACGATTTCATCGTTATGGTGGTGGGCGGGCCCAACCAGCGCACCGACTTCCACGTGGACCCGTACGAGGAGTTCTTCTACCAGGTCAAGGGCAACATGCACATCAACCTGGTCACCCCGGAGGGGCCGCGTACGGTGCACGTGCGCGAGGGTCAGATGTGGATGTTGCCGCGCAACACCCCGCACTCGCCGCAACGGCCGGAGGCCGGTTCGATCGGGGTGGTCGTGGAGCGGGTCCGCGAGGAGGGCACGCTGGAGACGTTCCAGTGGTACTGCCCGGGGTGCGGCAGCAAGGTGCACGAGGTGGAGTTGCAGGTCCGCGACATCGCCGCCGATCTGCCCCCGGTGTTCCAGGCGTTCTACGCCGACGAGGCGGCGCGCACCTGCGCCAACTGCGGCACCCTGCACCCGGGCAAGGGCTGATGCCGGCAGGCGTGGTCGACGTGCACACGCACGTCGTACCGAAGGGTTGGCCGGACCTCGGCGCGGCGTGCGGCGGGTCCGGCTGGCCGTGGTTACGGGTGGACTCCGAGCGCGCCGCCATGATCATGCTGGGGGAGACGGAGTTCCGTCCGGTCGGCGCCGAGTGCTGGGACGCGTCCCGCCGACTGGCCGACATGGACGCCGACGGCGTGGCCGTGCAGGTGGTCTCGCCCACCCCGGTCTTCTTCAGCTACGACCGCCCGGCCGACCAGGCGGTGAAGGTCGCCCGGATCTTCAACGACCTGACCCTGGAGGTGACCGCGGCCGGAGGCGACCGACTGGTTTCGTTCTGCCAGGTGCCGCTCCAGGACCCGGACGCCGCCTGCGCCGAGCTGGACCGCAGCCTGGCCGCCGGTCACGTGGGCGTGGAGATCGGCAACCACGTCGGCGACCGGGACCTGGACGACGCCGGCGTGGTCACCTTTCTTCAGCACTGTGCCGAGGTGGGCGCACCCGTCTTCGTCCACCCGTGGGACATGCCGGGCGGGCCGCGACTGGACCGCTGGATGGCCCGTTGGCTCACCGGGATGCCCGCCGAGACGCACCTGTCGGTGCTGGCGATGATCCTCGGCGGCGTCTTCGACCGGGTGCCCGAGACGCTGCGGATCTGCTTCGCGCACGGCGGCGGCAGCTTCCCGTTCTGGCTCGGCCGCGCCGACAACGCCTGGTACCGCCGTGGTGACCTGGTCCGGGGCGCGTCCGCCGGCCCGCCCAGCAGCTACCTCGACCGGTTCAGCGTCGATTCGGTGGTCTTCGCGCTGCCCGCGCTGCGGCTGCTTGTCGACACGCTCGGGGAGGATCGGGTGCTGGTCGGCAGCGACTACCCGTACCCGCTGGGCGAACGGCCGGCCGGCGCGGTGGTTCAGGCGGCCGACTTCCTCACCGACGACCAGCGCGACAAGCTACTCTCCGCAAACGCCCTGCGTTTCCTCGGCGAGTCGGCTATATAACGATTGCTTCCGCGTATACACTCTGCCCATGAAGACCGTTATCGATCTTGACGATGAACTGCTCGATCGTGCCCGCCGCGAGCTGGGCACCAAGAGCAAGAAGGACACCATCCACGCCGCGCTACGCCTGGTCGCCGAGCGGAGTGAGCGCGCGCAGGCCATCCGGGAGCTGCTCTCGGTCGACCAGGACTGGACCGGCCTGCTCGAGGACGACAAGACACCGCGCGGCGAGCAGGACGCCGCATGATCCTACCGGCCGGGCTCTACCTCATCGACACGTCGGCGTGGAGTCGCCGACGTCAGTCGATCGCAGGCAAGCGAATCATGACGATCCTCGAGGAAGGGCTCGCCGCGACCTGCGTACCACTCGATCTCGAGAACGGGCGAAGTGCCCGCAACTTCCGGGACGCCATGACGATGCGCGCACGCCGCGCCGAGCTAATGATCGACCTTCCGATCACCCTGGCCGTCGCCACCCGGGCACGTGACCTGCAACTGGCGCTGACAGGTCGTGGCCATCATCGGGCGGCCAGCCCTGTCGATGTCCTGGTGGCGGCAGCCGCTGCCGAATACTCCGCGACCGTCCTGCACTACGACCGCGACTTTGACCTGATCAGCGACGTCGGCGGCCCGCGCAGTGAATGGGTCGCCCCCGCAGGCACGTTGGACTGATGGTCGACGACGTGTCGGCCCGCGGACGGCGGCCTCCAGCGGGCAGGATGACGGGATGGCCGAGCCGCACGACCTGACCGCGTTGGAGCAGGCCGCCGCGATATCCCGTGGCGAGCTGTCCAGCGTCGACCTGGTCGAGCACTCCCTGAACCGGGTGGCGGCGCTCGGCGACACCGTGGGCGCGTTCGTCACCGTGACACCGGATCTCGCCCGGCAGGCCGCACGCGCCGCCGACGCGGTGCCGACCGAGGCGCGCGGCCCGCTGCACGGCGTACCGACCGCGATCAAGGACCTGACGCTCACCGCCGGGGTCCGCACCACCTTCGGCTCGGCCGCCTTCATCGACTTCGTGCCGCCGGTCGACGCCGACGTGGTCCGGTTCATCAAGGCCGCCGGTCTGGTCAGCCTGGGCAAGACGACCACCTCCGAGCTGGGCTGCTCGCTCTACTCCGAGGGCCGGGTCGCGCCGCCGGCCCGCAACCCGTGGCAGCTGGCGTACACCGCTGGTGGTTCCAGCGGCGGCGCGGCGGCGGCGGTCGCGGCCGGGCTGGTCCCGGTCGCCCAGGGCTCCGACGGCGGTGGCTCGCTGCGTATCCCGGCGTCGCTCTGCGGCCTGGTCGGCTACAAACCCAGTCGGGGCCTCGTCTCCGGCGGGCCGGTCGGCTCCGGCGCGTTCGGCCTGCCCATCAGCGGCCCGCTCGGGCGGACGGTCACCGACGTCGCCGCGCTGCTCGACGTCCTGGCCGTCCCGGTCCCCGGCGAGCCCTACCTGCCGCCGCCCGCGCCGCCCGGCGGTTACCTGGCCGTTGCGCGCCGGGCCGAGCCCGGCCCGCTGCGGATCGGCCGGTTCACCACGCCGATGCTCGCCGACGAGCCGGTGCACCCCGACTGCGTGGCCGCCGTGGACCGGGCCGCCGCGCTGCTCACGGCGGCCGGCCACGAGGTGGTCGAGGTCCCCCCGCCGCTCGGGCCGGCGGCGTGGCCGCTGTTCGAGATCCTCTGGTACGTGCTGGCGCTCGCCCCGGTGCCGCCGCAGCGGGAGGCGGAGCTGCTGCCGTTGACCCGGCTGCTCCGGGCCCGGGGCGCCGAGGTCTCCGCCGGCACCCTGGCCGCCACCCTCGGGGAGTTGCAGGCGCAGGTCCGCCTCGGCGCCCGCCGCACCGCCGGCTGCGACCTGCTCCTCTGTCCCACCCTGGCCACCCCGCAGGCGCCGGTCGGCTGGTTCAGCGCCGACGCGGACCCGGCCGCCGACTTCGACCGGCAACGCCGGTTCTCGCCCTACTGCGCCATCTTCAACGTCACCGGCGATCCCTCCGTCTCCCTGCCGCTGGGCAGCACCACCGACGGCCTGCCCGTCGGGGTGCTGCTCACCGGCCGGTACGGCGACGACGCGCGGCTCATCGCTACCGCTGCGCAACTGGAGAACTCCAGTGACGGATGGGATCGGCACCCCGCAATCTGGCGAGCCGCCGACTCCGCTAACGTGAATGGCGACGGAGTCGGGCGGTCGTCAGCGTGATCGTCCATCCGACCCGGTTGTTCAACTGTCGTCCTTCTTCCGCCTGGGGGCGTTGGGATTGTCTGTTACCGAGACATTGCTGGTCTTCGTCGGCATCCCGTTGGCCGCGGTGCTGGTCATCGCCGGCCTGTCGTACGCCGGTAGCCGTGGGAGTGCCACCGGTGGTGGCGGGGGCGCCAAGCGCTACCGTCCGGGCCGGCCCTTCGACTTCACTCCGGTCTGGTTCCTGGGCCGCCCGGAGCAGCTGGCCGACTCGGCCGGCACCGCGCTGACGGCGGGGGCGCAGGCGCCCGCGCTGACCAGCCACAAGCTTGAGCAGGCCAGCGTCGAGGCGCCGGCCGGTGGAACCGGAGGCGCAAGTGACCGTTGGTGAGAAGCAGGCCGGGTCGGAAAATCAGCCCGAGGTGCTGGACGGGCCGTTCTCGACCCGCCAGTTGCTGCGCATCGACGAGGCGTTGCGCCTGGCCGACCAGGGCACCGGCCTGGTCTTCTCGGTCTTCGTCGGCGGTCTCGACGAGCCGATCCGCGAGCACGCCCAGCGGCTGCACCGTCAGCTCGCCGAGCCCGACAAGTCGGTGCTGATCGCGGTGTCGCCCAACCAGCGCCAGCTGGAGATCATCACCGGTCGGTACGCCCGCAAGCGGATCCCCGACACGTACGCCAAGCTGGCCGCGCTCTCCATGGTCGGCGCGTTCAGCGGCGGCGACCTGGCCGGCGGCATCATCAACGGCCTGGACCAGCTCGCCAGCCACGCTGGCAGGGGCTGAGCCCTCCCTCGTACGACGAAGCCCGGCCCGCTCGCAGCGGGCCGGGCTTCGGTGTGTCAGAGCTTGTCTCAGCGCGGCCAGGCCGACGGGTCCAGCTTCATCGGCCACGGCTCGTCCACGTTCACCGGGTCGTCCGGGCCCAGGGTGCCCAACAATTCGTAGTGCTCGCCCTCGCCAAGCCGATACCGGTAGATCACCGGGCCGAATTTGCCCCGTTCCACCCGCCAATAGTGCGCGATGCCCGCCTCGGCGTAGAGGGCGGGCTTGGTGAACCGGTCGTGACGACGGCTTCCCGTCGACTCGACCTCCAGGACGAGCGCGATGTCTACCGGTTCGGCCCACATCCGCCCGCGCGGCGCGCCGGGGCGCAGCGCCGTCAGATCGGGGATGAGATTGCCGCCGGGGACATGCACCCCGATCTCCCGGATCACCCGCCACCCTGCGGGAGCCGCCAGGGAGAGCGCCATCCGGATCTCGTCCGCCAGCTCATGGTGCTCGGGACCGGCTGGAGGGGTCACGTGCAGGCTGCCGTCGATGATCTCGTAGCGGTTCCCATCCTCAGGCAGGTCGGATAGGTCCTGCTCGCGCCACGCGCGCGCGGGGGGCCGCCACTCGTAGGTCGGCTGTGCCATCACGTTCACCTCCTCCAGTCACGATAATGCCCGAGGCCGGCGCGGGGTCACACCCACGCCGGCCCCGGGCCGTGTATTCGGTGCTCAGGCGCTCTGGGCGTCCTTCGCGCGGGCCTTCAGCGCCCGCACCACACCGTCGCGGCCCTCGGCCACCAGCCGACGCAGCGGGGCGGGGTGCCCGTCACCGGCCAGCCACGCGTCGGTGGCCGCCACCGTGTCGTCCTCGACCAGGTAGGTCGGGTACGCCAGCTGCGCGAACTCCTGTGCCGGCTCGCTGTCCCGGGTGGCCCACACCTGCCCGACCGCCGCGAAGTAGCGCTCCCGGTACGGGGCGATCAACTCCACCTGCACCGGGTGGGCGAAGCCCTGCAACAGCGCCCGGTGCCGCCAGTTGGGCAGCGCGTCCGGGCCGGTGAGCAGGGCCCACACGGCTGCCTTGTTCTCGGCCGTCGGGATCAACGCGTGCGCGTACGCGGCCTCCCGCTCGCCACTGGCCGTGCGGTCGCTGCTCAGCTCCGCCTCGATCTCGGCGGCACCGGCGGCACCGTTGGCCACCAGCGCGGCGAGCACCGACCAACGCAGCTCGGTGTCCACGGTCAGCCCGGCCGGCACGCCGGTGCCGTCCAGCCAACCGCGCAGCGTCGCCAGGTGCTCCTCGGAGCGGGCCGCCGAGGTGAACGCACGGGCCCAGGCCAGCTGGAACCCGCTGCCGGGCTCGGCGGCGGCGAGCGCGTCCCGGGCGGTCCGGGCCAGGTCGGCCCAGCCGGTCGGCGCCCAGGCCGGGTCGGCGTACAGGGTGAGCGCGGTGGTCGCCTGCCGCAGGGTGGCGGTGACCAGGTTGATGTCGGTCTCCGCGGGCAGCCCGCTCAGCGTCAGCGCCACGTAGTCGCGGGCGGACAGTTCGGCGTCGCGGGTCATGTCCCACGCGGCGGTCCAGCAGAGCGCGCGGGCCAGCGACGAGTCGAAGCCACCGATGTGCTGCACCACTGTCGCCATCGAACGGTCGTCGAGGCGCAGCTTGGTGTAGCTGAGGTCGTCGTCGTTGAGCAGCAGCACGTCGGCCGCCCGGACGCCACGCAGCGCGGCGAGATCGGTGTGTTCGCCGGTCACGTCCACCTCGTACCGCTCGCGCCGGACCAGCCGCCCGTCGGTCAGGTCGTACAGGCCCACGCCGATCCGGTGCGTGCGCAGCGTCGGGTACGCCGCCGGTGCCTCCTGGCGCACCAGCACCTGCTCGTACGTGCCGTCCGCGCCGATGGTCACCTCCGGCCGCAGCGTGTTGACCTGCGCGGTCTCCAACCACTGGGCGGCGAACTTGCGCAGCTCCCGCCCGGATGCGGCCTCCAGCTCGGTGAGCAGGTCGTCGAAGGTGGCGTTGCCCCAGGCGTGCTTGCCGAAGTAGGCCCGCAGCCCGGCCACGAACGGCTCCTCACCCACGTACGCGACGAGCTGCTTGAGCACGCTCGCGCCCTTGGCGTAGGTGATGCCGTCGAAGTTGACCTCCACGGCCTCCATGTCCGGCATCTCGGTGTAGACCGGGTGGGTGGACGAGAGCTGGTCCTGCCGGTAGCCCCAGTTCTTCCGGATGGACAGGAAGGTCGTCCACGCCTCGGTGAACCGGGTCGCGTTGGTGTTGCACCAGTGGCTGGCCCACTCGGCGAACGACTCGTTCAGCCACAGGTCGTTCCACCAGCGCATGGTGACCAGGTCACCGAACCACATGTGGGCCAGTTCGTGCAGGATCGTGTTGGCCCGCTGCTCGTACTCGAAGTCGGTCACCTGCGAGCGGAACAGGTAGTGCGACTCGGCGTGCGTCACGCAGCCGAAGTTCTCCATCGCGCCGGCGTTGAAGTCGGGCACCCAGAGCTGGTCGTACTTCGGCAGCGGGTAGCGCACCCCGAACTTCTCGTGGAAGAAGTCGAAGCCCTGCTTGGTGATCAGGAACAGGTCGTCGGAGTCCAGATACTGCGCCATCGACGCCCGGCAGAACACCCCCAGGTCGATGCCGTCGTGAGCGTCGCGCACCTCGTGGTACGGCCCGGCGCACATCGCCGTGATGTAGGTGCTCATCCGGGGCGACTCGGTGAAGTGCAGCGTCTTGAGCGCCTCACCCGCGGGCTCCTCCCGCTGCACCGGCATGTTGGACACCGCCCGCCAGTGCGCCGGCACCGTGACGTGCCAGGTGTAGACGCTCTTCAGGTCGGGCTGGTCAAAGCAGGCGTACACCCGCTGCGCGTCGGCCGTCTCGAACTGGCTGTAGAGGTACGTCTCGCCGTCCACCGGGTCCACCGTCCGGTGCAGACCCTGACCGCTGTTGGAGTAACCGAAGTCGGCGTCGACCACCAGCACGTTGTCGCTGTCCAACCCGGACAGGGTCAGGCCCTTCTCGGCGGACCAGTCGGAGAGGTCGACGGCGGTGCCGTTCAGCGTCGCGGACCGCACCGACTCGGCAGCCAACTCGATGAATGTGCTCGCGCCCGGTTCGGAGCAGCGGAACCGGACCTCGGTCGTCGACCTGAACGTGCGGCCGTCGGCCGCCAGCACGGCGGTGGACAGGTCCAGACTGATGTCGTACCCCGTCACGTCGAGCAGGCGTGCCCGCTCGGTCGCCTCGACCTGCGTCAGGTTGCGCACTCCCGGCACTGTTCGTCTCCATCCCACGTGTCGCCGTACGCCCGGCGGCGCCCGTTCGCCTACCGCTCGTGACGGCCGGCCCGATTCGAGTCTTCCATGTACGGGCAGCCCGCGGTGGCCGAGGTCACGCTCTCATTCGGGCGCCGGTCGATGCGCTGCGGGGTGAAGATTCTCCTGAGACGCCGACTGCCGGCGCCACCCGTCGTGAAGGGATCCCACCGTGACCGAACGTGTCACCGCCGACATGTGGTTCGACCCGGCCTGCCCCTGGGCATGGATCACCTCCCGCTGGCTGCTCGAGGTCGAGCAGATCCGGGACGTGGACATCCGCTTCCACGTCATGAGCCTGGCCGTGCTCAACGACGGCCGGGACGAGCTGCCCGAGGAGTACAAGGAGTTCCTGAAGACCGCCTGGGGCCCGGTGCGGATCTCCATCGCCGCCGAGCAGCGCTACGGCAATGACGTGCTGCGCCCGCTCTACACCGCGCTCGGCAACCGGATCCACCTGCAAAAGCAGGAGCGGGGTCCGGAGCTGTACGTGGCCGCGCTCACCGAGGCCGGGCTGGACCCGGCGCTGGCGGCGGCCGCCGACAGCACCGACTACGACGAGGCGCTGCGGGCCAGCCACGAGGCGGGCATGCGGCCGGTCGGGCAGGACGTGGGCACCCCGGTCGTGCACGCGCCCGGCCCGGACGGCACCCCTGTCGCGTTCTTCGGCCCGGTGATCACTCCGGCGCCGAAGGGGGAGGCCGCCGGCCGCCTCTGGGACGGCGTGCTGCTGGTCGCCGGCACCCCGGGCTTCTACGAGCTCAAGCGCACCCGCGAGCAGAGCCCGATCTTCGACTGAGCGACGACCACCGCGCCCCCGTCCGTGCTTCGTCAGCTGCCCGGGCGGGGGCGTTTCGGGTTCGCGGCCGAGGTCGGCGCACGGTCGTGGCGTCACCGGGAGGCGGGCGGCGTCGTTTCCCTCGGTGTCCGCCGCAGCGACCCGCAGGGCCGCACGCCGCAGTTCGTGGAGGCAAATCCCGATGGCCAAGCACCGTGCGTCCGGTGACGATCAGTTGACCCGGCCGGGGGTGATCGAGGCTCCCGGCGCGGACTACTGGTCCGTCGACGACTCCCGCTGGCCGACCGTCCGCCCGGACCTACCCGCCCACCTGGTGGATCTGCTCGCGCCGCCCATCGTCGTGGGCGTGGCACGGGTTCCGGTGACGTCCCGGCTCACCCCGCCCACCTCGGTCGACCCGCTGGCGTCACCCGTCGACCCCGCGCCGACCGAGGTGCCGGCGCTGGTGCCGTCTGGGGCGGCGCCGGCCCAACCGGCGCCTCCGCCGCCGGCGCCTCCGCGCCCGGTGCCGACGCCGCCGCTGAGCCCGCGGCCCGTTCCGACGCCGCCCCCCGACCGTCCCGTGCCGGGGCCGCCCGCGTCGCCCCGTCGCGCCCTGAACACCGGGCCGATCGGGACCGCTCGACGCGGCAACGGTGGTCCGGTGAGCGCGGGTAGGCACCGCCGGGGCGCTTCCGACCGCGCCGGCTGACCATCCGGGCCCGATCCGGTGCTTTCATCTGGTGGACGCCCTCCGGGTCCCCCGTCGGCGGCGACATCGCCGCCGGTAGCGTCAGTGGGCATGACGGTCGTGCATCCGATCACCCGGGCCTGGGTCACCACTGGCGGCACCGGCGCGCAAAACTACGACGAGTTCGCCGACGACGCGGAGATCACCGCGATCATCGAGTCGAACCCGCACAGCGCGCTCGGCATCGAGATGCCGCACCGCGCCCCGCAGAGCCTGGGCAAGTCGTTCCTCGACGCGCTGCCGGACGCGGTGGCCCGCCTCGCCGAGGCCAAGGCCGACGGCAGTTACACCCCCGCCGAGCAGGTGGTGGTCCTCTACCGGATCAGCGCGCCCGGCGAGGAGCCGGCGTACGGGCTGTTCGCGATGGTGGACACCGACCAGATCTCCACCCGGGCGGACGAGCCGGGCCTGGTCATCCGCAACGAGGACGTCTTCATCGGCAAGGTGCGCGAGCGGGTGGCGCTGGCCGACGCGCTGGGCCACCTGCTCTCACCCGTACTCCTGCTTCAGACCGGGCGGGGCGACGAGCTGCATGCCGCGCTCGCGGCGGCGACCGACGCGGCCGGCGCTCCCGCCGCGACGGACACCGACCAGGCGGGGCGCACGCACGCCATCTGGCTGATCGGCCCCGGCCCGGAGCAGGCCACGCTGACCGCTCTCGCCGGTGGCGGGGACCTGGTCGTCGCGGACGGCAACCACCGCAGCCTGGCCGCCCAGACCGGGGGGCTGCCGCGCTTCCTGGCCGTGATCACCACTCCCGCGTCGGTGGCCATCCAGCCGTACAACCGGCTGGTCAGCGAGCTGACCACCACCCCGGCCGAGCTGCTCGACCGGCTGCGGGCCGCGGGCGCCGAGGTCGAGCCGATCGACGGCCCGGTCGAGGTCCCGACGGCCGGCGGCACCGTGCACCTTCGCCTCGACGGCCAGGGGTACGCGGTGCGCCTGCCCGCGACCGCGGCCGCCCGTCTGGAGAACCTGGACCACGCCCTGGTGGAGCGGTTGGTGCTGCGCGATGCTCTCGGTCTGGACCCGGGCGACAAACGGATCACCTACGTCGGCGGTGACTACCCGGCGAGCTGGCTCACCGGTGAGGTCGACGCCGGGCGGGCCGAGTTGGCCATCCTGATCGCGCCGGTGACCGTTGCGGATTTCATCGCGGTCAACCTGGCCAGGGAGAAGATGCCCCGCAAGAGCACCTGGTTCACCCCCAAGGCGCGCGGCGGGCTGGTCGTCGCCGAGCTGCCGCGTTGAGCACCGCCCCCACGACCGTGTGACGAACCCGGCTCGGGGACGCCGCCCCTGTGACGTCCCCGAGCGCGGCCTGACAGACTGCCCGGTATGCGCGTCTACCTGGGATCCGATCACGCCGGTTTCGAGTTGAAGGTGCACCTGGCCAACCACCTGGCCATGCAGGGCTACGACGTGGTCGACGTCGGCCCGCACGCCTACGACCCGGACGACGACTACCCCACGTTCTGCCTGCACACGGGCGACCAGGTGGTGGCCGACGAGACGGGCCTCGGAGTGGTCATCGGTGGCTCCGGCAACGGTGAGCAGATCGCCGCGAACAAGGTCGCCGGCGTCCGCGCCGCGCTGGCCTGGAGCGTCGAGACCGCTCAGCTGGCCCGCCAGCACAACGACGCGAACGTGGTCGCCATCGGTGCCCGCCAGCACACCCTGGACGAGGCGACCGGCATCGTCGAGGCGTTCCTGAACACGCCGTTCTCCGGTAACGAGCGGCACGCTCGCCGGATCGCCCAGGTGGCCGAGTACGAGCGGACCCGGAAGCTGCCCGACCTGCCCTGACCGTGCGGCGCTCAGCGCGGCGAGCGGGGCAGCTCCTCGCGCGGCACCCAGTTCCGCCGGACGACCACCACCCGGGCCTCCGCCGCGGCCAGGTCGTCCTCGGTGGGACGGGCCGCGTCCCGGGCCCGTAGCGCGGCCCTCAGCCCCACCTGGGACGAGCCGGAACCGACCAACCCGCGTAGCCCCCGCTCGCCGTCGCGCTCGTCGCCGCCCGCACTCCTGCGTCGCGGCGGCGGGTCGTCACCGTCGTGCACGCCCGGGGTGCTGGCCGTCGGGCCGTCGGCACCCGGTCTGGCCGTCTCGGTGTCGGCATGGTGGCGCAGCCGTCGCCGTCGCCGATCGGGGTCACCCATCAGCCGACCGTACCCTGCCCGGGTGTGATCCGCCGCCGTCGCGGGGCCTCGCGCCCCGGCCGGGGTCGGCGACCGATTTGCCGGCTGGCTACCCTCGAATCCAGGCGGTGCTGTTGCCGTCGGTCAGGGGGAGGACGAGATGGCAGACCAGACGCAGCCGTGGGCGGAGCGGACCGTGGAGGTGCCACCGCAGGCCGGCGTCGGGGTGCCGCCGCAGCGCGACGGGTTCCGCCGGGGGGTCGCTCCGGTGGGTCAGCCGCGTACCCCGCGGACGGAGCCGTTCCCGGTGGTGGAGCAGGAGCCGACCGGCACCGGCTGGCCGGGCGGGCCGGCGCCACGCCGCTCGTTGAGCTCGCGCATGGCGCAACTGCGGCGCGGCGGTGAGTGGAGCGCGGCTGGCGGCCTCTTCGCGTTCGTGTGCTGGGGGATCTGGGCGTTGTCCGGCCAGGGTGACCTGAGCGGGCCGCTGCTGGTGCTGGTGCTCAGCCTGCTGGTGGCGGTCGGCCTGTTCGCGCTCTTCCGGCTGGTCGGTCGGGTGGTGTGGGAGCGGCAGCTGGGCCGGGTCCGGCGTAGCGCCCGAGGTGCCCACCTGGCGACGGCGGTGTTCCTCGCCGGCCTCGGTGTGGCGTGGCTCCAGCAGACCGAGTGGGTCGTCTCGGCCTGGAACTGGATCTCCTCGAACTGATTTCGGGGAACGCCGGGCGGGCCGGCCGTCGCCGCCCGCCCGTGCGCCCGGTCGCGGCGCGCCGCGACACCGGTCGTCTCCCCACCAGGCAAGGTTGCCGTTTACCCGGCCGGCCGCGGTTCATCCGTGGCCGACCGGCCCGACCGGAACCCCGTCCGGGGGACCCGCCCGGCCAGCGGCGCCGCTCGGGTCAGTGCTCGGGCTTGTGCGCCCGGACCAGGATGCGCTGGGCATGGGCCACGAACGGACCGTGGCGACGGATGTGGTCGTGCAGGTCGGCGAGGCGGGCCCGGTAGCGGTCCACGGTGAAGTCCGGCACCGTCCAGATGACCTTGCGAAGGAAGTGCACCACCGCTGCGACGTCGTTGAAGGTGGTCGGCAGCGCCTCGTTGGTTTACGACAACGCCGACGACCCGCACGAGTTGGCCCCGCTCATGCCCTCCTCGAACCTTGTCGGCGAGCGCGGCCACGTCCTCGTCACGTCGCGGAACATGGCCTGGTCGGCGAGTGCCATGACCCTGGACGTCGACGTGTTCACCCGGGCCGAGAGCGTGGAACTGCTGCTCAAGCGGCGTCCCGCGACCACCCCTGACGATGCCCGGCGGCTCGCCGCGGAGCTCGGCGACCTGCCGCTCGCCCTGGAACAGGCCGCCAGTTGGCTGCTCACCATGCTGTCGTCGGTCGACGAATACCTCGTCGACCTCAAGGAACATGCCCGGGAGCTGCTGGGTGAAGGGCAGCCCCGGCAGTACCGGGGCACCGTGTTGACGGTGGTGTCGATGGCGCTCGCCGCGGTGCGTGAGCAGAATCCCGCCGCCGCGCAGCTGATCGAGGTGCTCTCGTTCCTCAGCCCCGACCCGATCCCGATGCGTCTGCTCTGGGAGGGGCGCCGCGCCGGGTTGGACGAACCGCTGCGCACCAGCCTGCCCGCCGTGACGGAAGGGTCGGCCAACTACCGGCTGGTGACCCGCCGCTTCGGGACCGACCACGTGCTGACCGCGGAGGCGGCGATGACCTGCGCCAACGCGATGCGCGCGGCGGGCGACGCGACGCAGGCGTACGCCCTGGCCTCCCAGGGGCACGCCACCTTCCGCGCTGTCTTCGGGGAGCGGCATCCGGTCACGCTCTGCGCCGCGGTCAACCTCGGGGTGATCCTGCGGGCGCGCAACTTCGACCGTGAGGCGCGGGAGTTGGGTGCGGCCACCCTGGAGGCGATGGGCGAGGCGCTGCCGCCCACCCACCCGTATCTGCTGAGCGCGCGCTCGGCGCAGGCGATCAACCTGGTCCGCTCGCACCGGCTGGAGCAGGCGCAGGTGCTCTCCGAGGCGATCCTTGCGGACTCGCGTCGGCTGCGCGGGCCGGGGCACCCCTACACGCTCTACTGCGCGGTCAACGCGGCTGTCGATCTGATCGAGGTCGGCGAGGAGGTTCGGGGCCGCGAGCTGCTCGACGAGGCCGCCGCGGCACTGGAGTCGATGTTCGGGGCGGACCATCCGGAGGTGGACGCCGCGCGGGGTCAGCGGCGCATCGAGTGCGACATCGAAACCGTTGGGCTGACCTGACTCGCCCACCCACGGCGGCCGGCTCCGTTCACTCATCCGGTGGTGATCGTCGGGCGCCGTGCACGTTCGGCTGCCGCCACCTCCCGGCGCCCGGCGGCGTCGGCGGACGCCGGGACCGGCACGGCGGCCAGCCGACCGATCCGTTCGGCCAGGCGATCCGCCCAGAGCCGCCCGGCCGAGGTGAGACTTCCGGCCCGAGCGAGTTCGACCAGGGCGCGCTCCAGTTGCGCCCGTACCACCGCGAACCGGGCGGTGGCCCGGGTCGCCAGTTCCGGATGTGCGCGCAGCGCGGCCCACAGTTCGGCGACGGCGGTGAACGCGTACGTGCCGTGCAGCAGCCCGCCGATCGGTCGCGGGTCGGGGCGCCAGGGCGCGAAGTACCGCGCCGGGTCGGTCGGTTCGTAGAGCTGAACCAGGCCGAGGACGGCGTTGAGTTTGCTGTGTTGTAGCTCGTGCACCATCGTCACGGCCAGGTCCACCGGGTCGAGGTCGGCGTCGGCGGCGAACGCCCCGAAGGCGTCGGCGTGCGTGACGCTGTGCCCCCGCTCGGTGCCGCCGGCCAGCGGCACGAACGTGCTGATCCCGGCGGCCACCTCGGCGGCGTGCGTCGGGGCGTACCCGACGAGCAGGTGCCAGGCGTGCCCGACGGACCGTGCCAGCTCCGCGGCCCGCGGTGCGGAAAGGTGGGCGGCGAGCGGTAGCCCGAAGCAGTCGCGGTAGGGGTCCAGGTCGTCGACGCGGAGGTCGAGGGTGACCGACTGGTCGGTGAAGCGCCACCGGCGGCTGGGCGTCCACCGGGGCCCGGTCAGGTCGGTCGGCGTCACCGTCGCGCTGCCACCGCGCCGGCGCAGTACCCCGAGGCCCGGCACGGGCACCAACCCCGCGTACGGCGTGACCGGTACCGCCGCGTCCGACCAACTGCTGAGGGTGGCCGCCGCGAGTGCCGCGAACGGGAGGTAGTCCGGTCGGTCGGTGTTGCCGTGCCGGACCCGATCGATCGCCCAGACGGCCAGCCACGGGTGATCGAGCAGCACGTCCGCGGCGGCGGGGTCGAGGTGGTGGGCGTGGCCGAGCAGGTGCGCCGACGCCGCCACCGCGTCGTCGGTGTCGGCGAGGCTCTTGAGGACGAGCATCGTGCGGTTGCGTTGCGCGCGCCGCAGTACGCGGATGGACGCCGGGCCGGCGATGCCGTCGGCCAGGTGGGTGAACTCCGAGCGGGTCAGGTGGAGTCGGCGCCGGGGTCGAGGAAGCTGTTCCAGCCGGTCAGCGTCGTCTGCCGGGGGCTCTTGAGGGTCGCGACCAGGTCCTCGATCCATCGGGCCAGTTCCGGATCCTCGTCGCGTAGCAGGTGGCTCAGGCCCTGTGTCAACACGTCGACCACAACGAGGTGATCGGGTGCGGGTTGCTCAGTCATCGATGTCCCGGGTTGGCGCAGGCGTGCTGACATGAAAACACGTCAACGTCTGTGATCACCATCGGCTTACCGACCGGCACCGCTGCGGTCCGGTACCGCCGCCGGTGGGAACTGGCGGCGGTACCGGACCCGCGGGTCAGCCGGCGGACGCCTCGGCGGCGGCGTAGTCGCGCGCCACCCGGACCAGTTCCACCAGGCCGCCGGCGTACTCCTGGGACTCGCCGTGCGCCTCATCGAACGGCGGCTGGAAGCCGACGCCCTCCCATTGGCTGGTCGCCGGGTTCCACCGGTCGTTGCCGACCTCGAAGTCCCAGGCGAGGATGCCCAGCTCGTAGTAGAGCTGGTCGGCCGAGTTGCCGGCGGCGGAGTAGAGCACGTCGGCGACCGGACCGGTCTGCGACGGCCAGGTGACGGTGCCGCGCTCCTGCGCGATGGCGCCGACGATCCGCCGGGCGCTGTTGAGGAACAGCGTCGACTCGTCGATCGACGGTCGCGGCAGGGTGACCCGACCATCGGCCCGGTACGCCCCGGGCGGCCACATGAAGTACCCGCCGTAGGAGTGCACGTTCATCGCGAACTTGATGTTGGTGTGGGCCTGGGCGAGCGCGATGACGTTGCGGCTCTCCGCCTCGGACAGCTCGGCGGTGCCCGCGTAGGTGCCGGACAGGCAGTTGGCGCTGGCGCCCACGTATCCGTCGAAGAACGACCCGACGGTGTAGTTACGGTTGACGTCGACGCCCCACGAGGTGCGGTTCTTCGGGTCGCGGGCCGCCCCGGTGCAGTGGTTGACGAGATTCTTGCGCTGGAAGTTGAAGTCGTTGAACGAGTAGTTCGCGCCGTCCGGGTTGACCGTCGGGATGACGAAGATGTCGACCTGCTCCAGCAGCTCACGGGTGGCCGGGTCGGTTCGGGCGTTGGCCAGCATCCGCTCGGCGAACTCCAGTGTCACCAGCGGCGTGGCCCACTCCCGGGCGTGTTCCTGGGAGTACGCGAGCACCCCGACCCGGGAGCCGTCCCGGTGTACGCCGAGGCGCAGCGCCTGCACCGTCCACGGCCGGGCCGGCACCTCGGTGCCCTGGAGGCCGTCGTCGAGCCTTGTGGGGCCGGCGACGCGCATCGGCAGCCCGGCCGAGCCGTCCTCGACGGTGGCCCGGAACCGGTCCGGCTGGCCAACGTTGATCGCCGCGGCGACCTCGTCGGTGGTGCTCACCGTCTTGCCGGCGGTGTCGGTGGCCAGCGACACGGTGAGCACCCGATCCCGGTAGCCGACGGTCAGCGGTCGGTTCGCCCGGCCCGGGTCGACCGTCCGCACCTGTACGCCGTTCATGTTCTGGTCGCCGAAGCGGACCGACTCGACCACCACGGCCGCCACCGCCGGGTCACCCAGGTACGCGGCGGCGGTGCGCCGGTATCCCTGGGTCTTGTTCGGCAGGTCGATCACGTCCACCAGGTCCCGGTACTGGCGGGCCAGCCGCTTGATCCGCGCCTGGATGTCCACCGGCGTCAGGTACGCGCCGATGAAGTCCTTCTGGTAGCCGGCCGGCAGCGGCGGCGGGGAGGCGTTCGGCCAGAGCGTCGGCGTGACCACCCGGCTGACCCCACCGAGGCTGGAGGCGGCGGTCACCTGAACCGGCCGGTTCGGCACCGGCTGGGGAAGGTTGTAGTGGTACTGATACTCGCCCGAGTCCTCGAACCGGTACAGCGGGAACGAGCCGGTGGCGCCGTCCGCCGTCCGCCAGCTGACGGTGATCTCCACGTCCGGGTCGTCGGTGGCGGTGGTGGCCACCTGGGCCTGGAGGAACGTCTGTCCGGTCGTGGTCCACCAGTACGCCTGCTGCACCTGGAGGGTGTCCACGGCGGTCGCGGCGGTGGTGGACCGCTGGCCGGCGGTCGGCGTGCGCAGCCCGGCGGCGGTGCGGGCCTGAGCCGCGCGGACGCTGTCGGCGTAGTGCCGGTTCCCGTCCCCGGCGCGCTGCACGATCTGCACGGCCGTCGCGCCCTGCGCGGTCAGTTCGGCGAGCTGCGCGCCGCTGAGCACCAGGTCGGCGAGGATCCGGCCGTCCCGGGCCCGGGGCCGGTTGGCCAGGTCCGCGCCGGTGGCGACGAGCCGGTCCAGCTGGGCCTGGTCGCGGAGCTGGACCCGGACCACTGCGGTTTCGGTGGCGTTCAGGGTGATCGGTGCGGCCGGGGCGGCGGGGGCCGCCGTTCCGGCAGCGGGATGGGACAACACTGCGCTGAACAGGATCACTGTGGTGGCGGCAGCTGTCCACCGTCGTCGGACGATCATGTGCCCTCCTGTGACGGACGTCGATGTATCTGGTCCTTACACCAGTGCATAGATCGACACCTGTCAAGGTGGGGAGGAATGCGCTCCGCGGCGTTGAGCCCGGTGAGATCTGCGCGAGTTCCGGAGCAACCCCCGGGGCCAGACCCCGCGTGACTATCTCGAAACGGGGATCGGAGGCCTGAATGAGCGATCGCGACAAGGCGTTCGCCGAGTACTTCGCGGCACGCTCCAGTGCCATGCGCGGCACCGCGTACCTGCTGTGCGGCGACTGGCACCGTGCCGAAGACCTGGTCCAGACCGCGTTCGTCAAGCTCTACCGGGTCTGGAACCGGATCTCCCGGCACGAGGTGCTCGACAGCTACGTGCGCCAGATTTTGATCCGGACCTTCCTCGACGAGCGCCGCCGCGGCTGGTGGCGGCGTGAACGGGTGGGTGGCGAGGACGCCGAGCAGGTGGCCCCGCCCGACTCGCCGGAGAGCCGACTGGTGCTGCTCCAGGCGCTGGCCAGCCTGGCACCGCGTCAGCGTGCCGTGCTGGTTCTGCGGTACTGGGAAGACCTGTCGATCGAGGACGTCGCGGCGCTGCTGGAGTGTTCTCCAGGGACGGTGAAGAGTCAGGCGGCACGCGGGCTCGACACGTTGCGCGGCCTCCTGTCACCCACCTACAGCGGGATCGAGATGGGGGAGCGATGAACGAGCAGGAGTTGCGCGAGGGGCTGCGCAGCGAGATGGCGGGCATAACCCCGCCACCACCATTGAGTACGGAAGCCACGCTCGGCAAGGCACGGCGGACGCACTTTCGCCGACGCGCGGTGTTGGCGTCCCTCGGATCGGCGGCTGTCGTGCTGGCGGTCGCCGGCTTCGCGGCCGTCGCCACCCCGGACGGCCACGTATACCAACCGGCGGGCCAGGGGCCGCTGGCTTCTCCGGACGGGTCGGAGGAGACCAAGGAGCCGTGGCCGACCGGGCCGGACGGTCAACCGCAGGAGGACCGGACCGCGCGGGCCGGATCCAAGTACGACCAGGGAGTGCACCTGCTCACTGAGGCAGTCTCGGCCGTGCCCGCCGGTTTCACCGCGCCGGAGGATCCGCCGGGCCAGCCCGCAGAACAGCGGACGCTGCGGACCAACCAGGCGCAGTTCGAGGACAGGGTGGGCGACGTCGACGTGTGGAGCTACTTCTCCTCCGTTGCCGTGGCGCAGGGCAAGGGCACCGGGCGGGTGATCGTCGAGGTGCATGACGCCGGCAACCCGTTGCCGACCGAGCCGTGCGCCCTGGCCCAGCAGTTCTGGGGCATGCGGGGCGAGTGCCAGGTGGAGACCGTTGGGACCGCGCAGGTCGGCGTGGTGGTCCGACCGACAGGCGACGAGCAGCTCGACCAGTGGTCGGCCTACCGGCATCCGGACGGCGTGGTGGTCTTCGTGGCCCAGGCCGCTCGGCTCGACGAGAGCCGGCCTGCGTTGACGAAGCTGCCGTTCTCCGTGGCGCAGTTGGCGGCTCTCGCGGTCGACGAACGGTTCCACTTGAAGTGACACGGCAACTCGGCCTCGCCGAGTGGGTCCAGGTGCCGCCGCCGCGCGGTTCACCTGGGCCTTGCTGTGTGTCAAGAGCCAGTCT
The DNA here is from genome assembly GCF_040607895.1 of Micromonospora sp. NPDC005220. Lineage (NCBI taxonomy): Bacteria > Bacillati > Actinomycetota > Actinomycetes > Micromonosporales > Micromonosporaceae > Micromonospora > Micromonospora sp. NPDC005220. The sequence continues at coordinate 8,732 of NZ_JBEXHP010000014.1, read as the reverse complement.
CGTGACCCGTACGCGGCGGCGCTTTCTCAACGGCGCGCCGTGAGGGGCACCAGGACGAGGACGGCGATGCCCAGCGTGGTGGCGCCCACAGCCCACCGCCAGAAGAATCCCGACAAGGCCGAGGCGACCAGGAGCCCCACGCCGAGACCGGCCAGCAGGCCGAGTGCCCAACAGGGCTCACGGCGGACAGCCGTGACCCTCGCTGATGGGCAACCCTGCCCTCGTCACCGGCCTGGACGAGTGGAAGGACCATGTCAATGTCCCTGCAAACGTTGTTCAACGACTTCGTCAGGGGCGTGGCGGAGCAACTGGCCGGGTACGGCTTCGAACAGGGGAAGGGCCGCGTCTTCCGTCGGTATTCGGCGGCGGGTGACGCGCTCGTCGTCGAACTTCAGATGTCGGACCACTCCAGCGCGACCGAGAAGATCTTCTACATCAATGTGGGTCTGGTGTTGGCGCCGGCGTGGGAGGCCGCCCGGCGGCGCTACCGCCTGCCCGAGTCCGAGCAACCTCGGCCGCTGTACGCCGTCTGGAATCACCGCGTCGGATTCACCACCTTCTCCGGTGGTGACCAGTGGCGGATCGCCGACGAGGTCACCGCCGCTGAGGTGTCGGCGCAGGTGCGCCGGCGGCTGGACGAGACGCTGAGGGAACTGCTGCCTCTGCTGGACCGCGAGGCGTTCCTCGCGGTCGCCGACCGCCGGGAGTTTCTCGGGGCCGGCGGCTGGCGGGTACGGGCCTGGTTGCTGGCTGAGCAGGGTCCGTCACCGGAGCTTGAACACCTGCTGTTCACCGAGCGGCCGGCCCACACGCACAAGTCGGCGATGATCCAGAACATCTGGACCTACGCGAACGGCAAATCCAGGCCGACGGGCCGCGGTGAAGGCCCGCTTTGAATGGCTGGGTCTTTCGGCTTGGCTCTACGGATGGTTCTACTGGCGCCGCGCCATCGCTTCACGTTCCGTCGTTAAACGACGTGACCGATGGACCCGGCGAACGGCTATCCTGCGCACCATGCGTGTCGGTTTCGGCGCGAGCGTCTTCTCGCAGGGGGAGACGATCGACCCTACGGACCTCCTGTTTGCGGTGGCGCCCTTGGTGCGGAGCAGCGGTATCGAGGTGCATCGGTCGGGCAACGTCCTGTGGTTCACCGGGCCGCAACTGTCGTCACTCATCGAGCTCGCCGATCCACTGGCAACGTGGTGGCAGGAAGCAGTCCGGGTCGCAGATCATCAGGTGGACTTCCGATTCGTGGGTCCCGCCGGCCTCGACACCATCTCCTACTGCCAGCCTGACCTCGCTTCCGAGCTTGTTCGCCACATGATCGAGCACTACAGTGGCACGCCGTCTGACACCAGCTCCGCCAGCCTGCATCGCGTCTTCTAGCAGTCCCATCGGTCGGCAAGGCATTGCACTGGTCGTCAGTCGCGCGGGTGGGAGGCTAGGAGATCCGCCTCCGGAGGCGGGGAGGGTCCTGCGGTCGGACTACGGGACCGCTGGATCAGGGAGCGGCGTCTCGCCTCGCGTACCCACCAGCTCTACGAACCGCGATCGCTCAGGTCTACGCCCTGGCCGACGCCATGCCGGCCCGCTTCGCCGCGCTGATCATCGTCGCCGCGCTCTCGGGTCTGCGGTGGGGAGAGCTGCCTGCCCTGCGCCGCTGTGATGTCGACTGGACGCGGCGACCGTGCGGGTGCCTCGCAGGCTGGCGGCGCTGAGGGACCGCCTGAGATTCGGCCGCCCAAGTCCGCCGACCGTGAGTGGCACGCGGATGGCACGCAAGATCCGGGATGGGGGAGAAGCGAAAGGCCCAGGTGCCGCGATCATGCGGTCTACCTGGGCCTTCGCGCGCGGAGCGGGCGACGAGAATCGAACTCGCGTAGTCAGTTTGGAAGACTGAAGCTCTACCATTGAGCTACGCCCGCGTGCGTCCCGCCCAAGCAGGACGCACCCCTAGCGTACCCAATGCCGGAGCCCGACGCGTAACCGCGCCTCCGCCCCGCGGTGCCGTGTCGTCCCCGACGCCGCGGCACGACGCCTTCAAGATCCGCACAACATCCGGGATGTAGTGGCCTGCGCGCGCCGTGAGGCCACTACATCCGTGAAGTTGCGCGGATCTTCCCGCGAGGTGGGTGAAGCGCGCGGGGTGGAATGGTAATTTTCGGGGGATATGTCCGGGTGGGGGATGCCCCGGCACCGACTGAGGCGTGGCGACGGCATAGACTGCACGTCGCCACGGGGTGTGGCGCAGCTTGGTAGCGCACTCGCTTTGGGAGCGAGGGGCCGTGGGTTCAAATCCCGCCACCCCGACTGTCGTCCGCGGCCGGGCCGCCCCGGGTGCCGCCCAGTGCGGTCCCCGGGCGATGCCGGAGCGTCAGGCCGGCTCGCCTACACTCGATGGGCTGAATCACGCCCAGACTCAACTGAGATCCGTCAAGGAGTACGCCTGTGAAGAGCACCGTCGAGACTCTGAGCCCGACGCGCGTGCGGCTCGCCATCGAGGTGCCGTTCGTCGAGCTCGAGCCGAGCCTCAAGAAGGCGTACCGGGAGATCGGTTCGCAGGTCCAGGTCCCGGGCTTCCGCCGGGGCAAGGTCCCGACCGCGGTGATCGACCAGCGGGTGGGCCGGGGCACCGTCCTCAACGAGGCGGTCCAGGAGGCCATCCCGGAGAACATCCTCGCCGCCGTGCGCGAGCACGACCTCAAGACGCTGGGGCGCCCGGAGGTCGAGATCACCGAGTTCAACGACGGTGACTCGCTGAACTTCACGGCCGAGGTGGACGTCCGCCCGGAGATCACCATCCCGGACGCGAGCACCATCGAGGTGACCGTCGACGAGCTGCAGATCGACGAGAGCGAGATCGACGAGCAGGTGAAGAACCTGCGGGAGCGTTTCGCGACCCTCAAGACCGTCGAGCGGGCCGCCGCCGAGGGCGACTACGTCCAGATCGACCTGAACGCCACCGTCGACGGCGAGGACGTGCCCGGCGGCCAGGCGAGCAACATCTCCCACGAGGTGGGCAGCAAGCAGCTCCTGCCGGGCCTGGACGAGGCCGTGGTCGGTCTCGCCGCCGGCGACGACACCACCTTCACCACCCAGCTGGTCGGCGGCGACTTCGCCGGTCGGGACGCCGAGGTGGCGGTGACCGTGCGCACGGTCAAGGAGAAGGAGCTGCCGGAGCTGAACGACGAGTTCGCCCAGATGGCGAGCGAGTTCGACACGATCGAGGAGCTCCGCGCCGACCTCCGGGCCCGGGTCACCCAGGGCAAGCAGGTCGAGCAGATCTACGCCGCTCGGGACAAGGCCCTGGCCCAGCTGGTCGAGGCCGCCGACATCCCGGCACCGGAGGGTGTCGTCCGCGAGGAGGTCGACAGCCGCAAGCAGGCGATGGTCGACCAGCTGGAGCGGATCGGCGCCTCGATGGAGGAGTACCTCGCGGCCGAGGACAAGACCGAGGAGCAGATCGACGCCGAGCTGACCGAGGCGGCGACCGAGGGCGTCAAGGTCCAGCTCCTGCTGGACACGCTGGCCGACGCGGAGGACGTGCAGGTCTCCGACGACGAGTTCGGGCACGAGATCGTGCACCGGGCGCAGCGTGCCGGGATGGCCCCGCAGCAGTACTACGACCAGCTGGTGCGCTCCGGCGCGGCCGCCGCGGTGTTCGGCGACGTGCGGCGGGGCAAGGCGCTCGCGGCCGTCATGGAGCGGATCACGATCAAGGACTCGGCCGGCAACGCGATCACCCTCGACGCGCTGCGCGCCGCCAACGAGGCCGAGCACAACCACGACCACTGATCGTCGGGTGCGGCCGCCGTCCGCCGCTGAGCGGTGGACGGCGGCCGTTTCCCTTTCCGGGTACGCCCGACACAGCTGCGCTGAGAGCGAACAGTGCCCCGACCGGGGCTCTGCCGCCCCGCACAGCGGTTAGTGTCGGGAAAGACGGTACGGAGAGCGAAGGGCTGCCATGACCGACATGCACATCCCCAAGAAGTCGCTCCGGGCGATTGACGCGCGCGGTGGCGACTCCATTGGCAACCTCGACGACTCGGTCTACAACCGGTTGCTCAAGGAGCGCATCATCTTCCTGGGCAGTGAGGTGACCGACCAGGTCGCCAACCGCATCTGCGCGCAGCTGCTGCTGCTCGCCGCGGAGGACCCGGACCGCGACATCAACCTGTGGATCAACTCGCCGGGTGGCTCGGTCTACTCCGGCATGGCGATCTACGACACCATGCAGTTCATCGACAACGACGTCTCGACCGTGGCGATGGGCATGGCTGCCTCGATGGGCCAGCTGCTGCTCTGCGCGGGCACCAAGGGCAAGCGGTACGCCCTGCCGCACGCACGGATCATGATGCACCAGCCGTCCGGTGGTCTGGGCGGCACGGCGTCCGACATCGCCATCCAGGCGGAGCAGATGCTCTACACGAAGCGGATGTTCCAGGAGCGGGTCGCGCACCACACCGGCCAGAGCCAGTCGCAGATCGAGGCCGACTCGGACCGGGACCGTTGGTTCACCGCCCAGGAGGCCATGGACTACGGCTTCATCGACAAGGTGATCATCGGAGCCGCACAGGTTCCGGATGGCGCCGGGACCCTGAGCTGAGGAGCTGACGATGACCGATCTGAGCCTGCCGCCCCAGTTCGCGGCCGTGCACAACCGCTACGTGCTGCCGTCGTTCGTCGAGCGCACGTCGTACGGGGTCAAGGAGTCGAACCCGTACAACAAGCTCTTCGAGGACCGGATCATCTTCCTCGGCGTCCAGGTGGACGACGCGTCGGCCAACGACGTGATGGCCCAGCTGCTGACGCTCGAGGGCACCGACCCGGACCGCGACATCATCATGTACATCAACTCGCCGGGTGGGTCGTTCACCGCCATGACGGCGATCTACGACACCATGCAGTACGTCCGTCCGGACATCTCGACGGTCTGCCTCGGGCAGGCGGCGAGCGCGGCGGCGGTGCTGCTCTCGGCGGGCACTCCGGGTAAGCGGATGGCCCTGCCGAACTCGCGGATCATCATCCACCAGCCGGCCACCGAGGGCGGCTACGGGCAGGGCTCGGACATCGAGATCCAGGCCCGGGAGATCCTGCGGATGCGTACGCAGCTGGAGGACATGCTGTCCCGCCACTGCAACCGCCCGATCGAGCAGGTTCGCAAGGACATCGACCGTGACAAGATCATGACGGCCGAGGAGTCCAAGGAGTACGGGCTGGTCGACACGATCCTGACCAGTCGCAAGAAGGGTCTGCTGGCGGCCAACGCCGCCCGCTGAGCTGTATCGGGTCAGAGGTTGGCCGGGGCTTTCGTTCCCGGCCGACCTCTGACACACCCGTTTTGGGGGTCGGAGAATGCCCCGCCAGCGGGTAACGTCGGGTCCGTACCGCTTCGCCGGTTGGGCCGGCGGCGCGAACTAAGCCGGGCGGCGCGCAACGTCCGCAGGTCAGGGCCGGGTCTCCGGCCGATGAGTGCAGGGAGAACGTAGGTGGCACGGATCGGTGACGGCGGCGACCTACTGAAATGCTCCTTCTGCGGTAAGTCGCAGAAGCAGGTCAAGAAGCTCATCGCGGGCCCAGGGGTCTACATCTGCGACGAGTGCATCGATCTCTGCAACGAGATCATCGAAGAGGAGCTGGCCGAGTCCGGCGAGGTGAAGTGGGAAGAGCTTCCCAAGCCGATGGAGATCTGCCAGTTCCTGGACACGTACGTGGTGGGTCAGGATCAGGCCAAGAAGGCGCTCGCCGTCGCGGTCTACAACCACTACAAGCGGATCCAGGCCGAGGCGGCAGGCGCGCCGGGCTCCGGCAGTGACGCCGTCGAGCTGGCCAAGTCCAACATCCTGCTGCTCGGCCCGACCGGGTGCGGCAAGACCCACCTGGCGCAGACCCTCGCCCGGATGTTGAACGTCCCGTTCGCCATCGCCGACGCCACCGCGCTGACCGAGGCGGGCTACGTGGGCGAGGACGTGGAGAACATCCTCCTCAAGCTGATCCAGGCCGCCGACTACGACATCAAGCGCGCCGAGACCGGCATCATCTACATCGACGAGGTCGACAAGATCGCCCGCAAGTCGGAGAATCCGTCGATCACTCGGGACGTCTCCGGTGAGGGCGTGCAGCAGGCCCTGCTCAAGATGCTCGAGGGCACGGTGGCCAACGTGCCGCCGCAGGGTGGTCGCAAGCACCCCCACCAGGAGTTCATCCAGATCGACACCACCAACGTGCTGTTCATCTGTGGTGGCGCGTTCGCCGGCCTCGATCAGATCATCGAGTCCCGCACCGGGCAGGGTGGCACCGGCTTCGGCGCCCGGCTCAGGTCGGTGTCCGAGCGGTCGACCGACGACATCTTCAGCCAGGTCATGCCGGAAGACATGCTCAAGTTCGGGCTGATCCCCGAGTTCGTCGGCCGACTACCGGTGATCACCAACGTGCGCAGCCTGGACCGCAGCGCCCTCGTCCGGATCCTCACCGAGCCGCGCAACGCCCTGGTCCGGCAGTACCAGCGCCTCTTCGAGCTGGACGGTGTCGAGCTGGAGTTCGACGAGCCGGCGCTGGAGGCCATCGCCGATCAGGCGATGCTGCGGGGCACCGGCGCCCGTGGTCTGCGGGCCATCATCGAGGAGGTTCTGCTCTCCGCGATGTACGAGGTGCCGAGCAACCCCGACGCCGCCCGCGTGCTGATCACCCGCGAAGTTGTCCTGGAGAACGTGAACCCGACGATCGTGCCCCGTGAGTTCACCGGCCGCCGGGCCCGTCGCGACCGCGAAGAGAAGTCCGCCTGATCCTCCCCGCGTCACGCCGGCCATTCAGTTCTGAGGCGGCCGGCGTGACCGTGTTCGGCGGCGCTCGCCCGTGACGCCTTCGGCGGTGCCTGCCCGTGATCAGGGGAGCATCATTCCGGTACCGGAGCGGACTCCGACGCTGTCCGCGTGTGGCCTTCCGCCGTACCCTTTGCTCATGCGTGTCGCCGTCTGCCAGCTGAACGCCCGGGACGACCGTAAGGCCAATCTGGCGGCCGCGGAGGCCCTGCTGGAGCGCGCCGCCGCCGGCGGCGCGGATCTGGCCGTCCTTCCGGAGTACGTCGACTACCTGGGGCCCACCTCTGGGCTGCCCGAGCCGGAGCCGGTCGACGGGGAGGTGGGCAGCTTCTTCGCCGGGGTGGCCCGGCGGCTCGGGATCTGGCTGGTGGCCGGCTCGTTCCACGAGGCCGGCCCGGACCCGGACCACACCTGGAACACCTCGCTGGTCTTCGACCGGTCCGGCACGCTGGCCGCGAGCTACCGCAAGATCCATCTGTACGACGTGGAGATCCCCGGTCGGGTCTCCTACCGGGAGTCGGCGAGTGTCGCGCCCGGGGTCCAACCGGTGGTGGTCGACGTCGAGGGGCTCCGGGTCGGCCTGTCGATCTGCTACGACCTGCGCTTCCCGGAGCTGTACCGACTGCTCGCGTCCGATGGCGGGGCGCAGTTGCTGGTGGTTCCGGCCGCGTTCATGATGCACACCGGCCGGGACCACTGGGAGGTCCTGCTGCGGGCCAGGGCGATCGAGAACCAGTGCTTCGTGGCGGCGGCCGGCCAGACCGGCGACCACGAGCCGGGTCGCACCTGCTTCGGCCGCAGCATGGTGGTCGACCCGTGGGGGACGGTCATCGGCCAGGTGCCGGACGGCCCCGGAGTCTCCGTCGTCGACCTGGACCTCGACCGGCTCGACACGATCCGCGCCGAGCTGCCCAGCCTGGCCAACCGCCGGCTCTGAGGCTCAGCCCTGCGGGGCTCGGAGCCTCAGCCCTCCAGCAGGACGCCGATCACCGCGAACCCGGCGATGGCTGCTGCGGTGATCAGCAGCGCCGTGGTCATTCGGGACCTGCCCCGCCGGGCCAGTCGTCCCACCGAGAGCACGAGTACGACCAGCACCACCGCACCGATCACCACCTGCCAGAACGGCCCGATGAGGCCGAGCAGCGCCTCCTCGGCGAACACCCTGGCACCGTGCCCGGACTCATCCATGCCTGACACTCTGGCACGTCGAGGTGGCCCGCGTCCTCGGCTGCACCGAGGACCGTGGCGGGGCGGCTCGTCCGAACCAGTGATGAACCCTGATTTGCCTTCTCCGGGCCGTCCGCGTAACTTTCTCTCTGCACGGGGGAGGCCGGACAAACCGGCCGAGAACGGGCGCCAGGATCGTGGCGGGAACGCCGAGCGATACTGAGGATCGGGCGGTGCGGAACACTCCGGGAACGGGGTTGCGAACGCGAAGCCGACCGGGTAGAGTTCTGAAGCCGGCAGGAGCCGGGCGGAGAGCCGCGAAGCGGCGATCGGCCGGTCTGCGGCTTCCCACGACAGAAACGAACGTCGGCAACGACGTGCGTCATCGTGGACTCGAGCGAGAAACAGTATCCGCAGGTCGGATGAAGCACGACGAACCGCGAAATATCGGTTTGACACGGCGGATACGGGCGGGTAACGTAGTAAAAGTGCCTGGCGCTGAAAGCGCCGGGGACGCGGAACGGAAAAGCCCCGGTTGGGGTTCCACTGAGGTGGGGCTTCTGGTCGGTGTGTGGTTGTTCTTTGAGAACTCAACAGGGTGCTTGTAAAGCCAGTGCCAATTATGATTTATACCCCGGACTGGTCAAATCTTTGGTTTGGCTGGTTGGGATTCCTTTGGCAACATTTGTTTGTTGCCGGGATAGCTGTTCAACTCATTTTTTGTTGGAGAGTTTGATCCTGGCT